>NZ_JBUEGC010000072.1:0-23081 GCF_054963655.1 Streptomyces sp. HSS9-12
ACCGCGGAAGAGCGGGGGTACAGCTTGTACCCGTCGCTCTGTAACCCCCGTCTTACGGTCAGTACATGACGACGGATCACCTCCCAGAAGCACGACCCGGCCTGGGCACCCTGGCCAAAGACACCGCCCGGAATCGCGTGGGCCTCGTCATGGGCCACCAGAACGGAAGCGTGTGACTCCGTCCCCCTAATGGCGGCACGGAGTGGGATGCCAAGCCGGACAGAGTTCGCCCCTTGACGGCGCGCGAGGAGCTGAGCGTGCGTCTGGCCGTCCGGAACGAAGGTTCGAGGTGGGGGAAATGATGCGCGCCCTCGGCCGGTACGTAGGGCTCCTGTTCATCATCGGAATCAGCGTGTCCTGTGGCCTTGTGATCGGTCTCGCTGTTGTGGGCGAGCCTCATTAGACCGGTCCGCCCTGGACGAAGGCCCGCAACCACCCGGCGGGCAGTGGCTCCCCCATCACCGTCCAGGGCGGGCCCTTCAATGCCCGCCCGGGCTGCCCCTCGTATCGGTGAGGACGAAGCAGCCCGAGCGGGTCAGCAAGAGCACAGCCGTGCTGGCCGCTGGTCACGCACGTACCGGTTCACACGGATCACGAGGAAGGAGCACATTGTGCCCACTCCTGACAGTCCCACCCTCTCGGGTGGCCATGGGGGCGATTCGGCCCCGATTGAGCCGACTCCGCCCCCTCCTCCGCCGAGCCCCGACAGCGGTCCTCCACCCGGTAATGGGGGTCACCGTAAGTGACCAGCTCGCATGAGCGGGAGGAGCGGCCCAGCTGGCAGCAGTTGGGCCGCTTCCTTCTCGAAACTGGAGTTATGACGTCGGACTGGGCGCCGGCCTTCGCGGCCGTGCCCCGGTCTCTCTTCCTTCCGGATCTGATGTGGCCGTTTGACCAGGAGACGGGCGGAAGCGTCGCGGTGAGCAAGGCGGAGGACCCCGCCGCGTGGTACCGGTACGCAGGCGCCAACGTTCCAATCGTCACGCAGTGGGATGACGGCCAGCACGACGGTACTGAGCCCGGCGCAGTGTCCACGAGTTCCGCGAGCATGCCGAGTGTGGTGTTTTCCATGCTCCGCGATCTCGACGTGAAGTGCGGCATGAACCTGCTGGAGATCGGTACGGGAACGGGGTGGAACGCCGGTCTTCTCGCTCACCGGCTCGGCAGTGGAAGCGTCACCACGGTGGAGGTTGACCGGGACGTGGCGTCGGCGGCCCGTAAGGCGCTGCACGGCGCCGGGCTGCATCCGCTGGTGGTCGAGGGGGATGGTCTTCTTGGTTACGCCCCGAACGGTCTCTATGACCGCGTCATCGCGACGTGCGGTCTGCGCTCCGTTCCGTACGCGTGGGTGGAGCAGACGCGACCGGGCGGAATCATCGTGGCCCCCTGGGGCACGCAGTACACCGCACAGGATGCGGTGGCGCGTCTGGTTGTTGCGGAGGACGGCAAGAGCGCGTCGGGCCGCTTCACAGGCCCCGTCCAGTTCATGAAGGCGCGCTCTCAGCGTCTGGCCTGGCCTCGGCACGCTGAGTATGTGGCGGAGGCTTGGCCAGGTGACGCACGCCGGTCGACCACCACCCTTACCGCGGATGCCGTGTCCGATGGCCCCTTCGGAGTTGCCGACTTCGTTATCGGCCTGATGGTGCGGGACTGCGCGCACGCAGCCCACGACCTGGGCGAGGGAGTTCGTACGGCCTGGTTCTACAGCCTGACGGATAAGTCATGGGCTGCCATTCGCTTCCATGCCGACGCGCAAGTCGAGGTCTATCAGTCCGGCGCCCGCGAATTGTGGTCGGAGGTGGAAGCGGCCTACAGTTGGTGGGAGGAAGAAGGTCGCCCCGACTTCGACCGCTTCGGCCTTACGGTCACGGCTGACGGTGAAACGCCCTGGCTCGACGTTCCCGGTCACCCGGTTCCCGTCGTCGGGTGAGCGGGCCAGCTCCGAGTAACCCCGCCCGCGCCTGCTCTCGGTCCGATGGCCTCGGCAGTGCCACCCGGGCTGAGGTCTGGTCTCGCGCCCCGATTCGGGTCAAGACGCATCACAACCGCAGACGGAAGCCTGACTACCCCCATTGCCTGGACAGCTTCCGGGGTGGTCCCGGCTCCACTTTTCCATGGGCGGTGGCGGTTATTGAAGCGTTCTGTCGAGGCGGGTCCGGTCATGGGCATTGCCCAACGCCGTTGGCTGCTCTGAGCGTTCGGCACCCGCTGTGGTCTCCTCGGCGGCCGGTCCCCGCCGTACGGACACGATGCGCAGCCAGGCGGCGCACGCCTTCAGCCCCGAGCCCAGGCACAGGCCCCACGCCGCGCCAAGAACGCCGCCGAGGACGTACCCGGCGAGCAGGCAGGCCACCGAGAGGACGGAGAAGACGACCTGGATGGGGAGGGTCGTACGGGGACGCAGCACGCGGAGGGTGAGCAGGGCGCAGGTCCCGAGGGCGATGGCCGCGTACTGGCTGCCGGTGGCGGGGAGCAGGCCGGAGGAGGCCGCCCAGGTGTCGCCGAGGAGTTCCCGGCCGAGGCGGTCGGGAAGGGCGATGAGTACGGCGCCCCAGGCGGCGGCGACCGCCGCGAGGACGAGGGCCAGCGCCGCGGTGATGCGCACCTTGCGGCCGGCGTCCGCGAAGCGGCCCAGGATCGGCGGGCCGAAGGCCGTGGAGGCGTTGAACAGGACGTTCATCGGCCCGAACAGGGTCGTCACACCGCGCAGCGCGCCGACCGCCAACGGGCTGGCGAACAGGCCCAGTCCGACGACCGTGAGCTGGCTGGAGGCGTTGCCGACGGCGAATTCGACGACGAAGCGGCGGCCGAGGTGGTCGCGGCGCAGAAAGCGGCGCGGGTCGGAGGGCATGCCGCGCAGCAGGGGAACGAGGAGGACGGCGGCCACCACCAGCGCGGGTACGGCGGACAGGCCCCAGACGGCGACCAGCCGGGCCGGCCCGGCGCCGCGCGGCTGGACGGCCAGGGCGGGTACGGCGGCGGCGAGGCGTATGAGATCGGCGGTCAGGGCGTGGTGCGGCAGGCGCAGCGTGGAGAAGCAGTACCGCATCCCGTCTTGGGTGAGAACGATCGGCAGGACGAGGCCCAGCGCGGCGAGTCCGCGCGCGGTGTCGCCGGGTACGAAGGCCAGGACGGCTGCCATGCCGGCACCCAGGGCGGCCGACGCGCCGGCGGTGAAGACGACGGCGGAACGGCAGGCGCCGCGGACTCGTATGGTCTCGCCGCGCTCCAGGACGAGGGCCTGGCCGCTGTAGGAGACGGAGAGGCCGAGCAGCACGGTGAAGACGGTGTAGACGAGAGAGAAGACGGAGAACCCGGCCGCGCTGGAGAGCCGGGCGGCGACCACGAGCACGACAATGTTGGTGAGCGCGGCCACGCCCTGGTCGGCGACCGAACACAGCACGGCCATCCGGGTCCCGAGCCCGCGCGGCCCGGATCGGGCCGCCGCCCGGAACCTGTTCGGTGCGGGCCCATCTGCCAGGCCGTCGGCCCGCGACTGCTCTGGAGCCATGCCCCCGGCCGCTGCCGGTTCTGCCGGGTCAGGGCCGCCCGACGCCCAGGGGTCCGGCGAGCCCTGTGCACCCGGCCCGGCCGCGTCCACGAAACCGCCATGCGGCCGGCCGTGAGAGCCCCGTACCGCGGTGTCGGACGGGACCGGCGGTTCGCCGTCCCCGGGCCTGTCCTTCGGCTCTCCCTGAGGGGCCGTCACCGCAGTGTCTGACGGGACGGGCGGTCGGCCTGAGTGACGGTCCTCAGCGGCAGGGTGCCGGGGCCATCCGGGTCCTCGTCGGTGGGCGCGTTCCGGGCCGCGCCCTCCCCGCCGGCCAGGATGAATCGCTGCGCGGGGTAGGCGGCCCCACCGCCCTTCGCCTCCGCGGCCGCCGTCGGACCGGTGTCCGCCGCGGGGCGGCGGCGGCTGCCCGTGCCGCTCTTCGCGGACCGCCGGGCGCCGCTGCCGTCGGCGTGCAGCAGCGCCCCGAGCACCGTGCCGCCCGCGCCGGTGACCAGCTCCCGTACCCGGTCCAGGTCGTCGCGCCGCACCTCACGCGGGTCACAGACGACGAGCACGCCGTCGACGCGGTCGACCAGCGCTATGGCGTCGGCGTACGACAGCACGGCGGGCGCGAGGACGACGACGACCGCCTCCGAGGCATCGGCCGTCGCGATCAGCCGGCTGGCGGCGGCCGAGGTCAGCGCGCGGGCCACGTTGCGCACCCGGCTGCCGGGGACCAGGTCGAAGGCGCCGGACTCGCCCGCGTCGATGGGGATCTGTTCCCCCGTCGGCCAGCCGCCCTCCCCCCGCGCGGGCGTACGGGCCCAGCCGGGCCGTATCCCGTCGGCCGCGCGCAGCCGCGCGGTGAGGCTGGGCGTACGCAGGTCGGCCTCGACGAGCAGCACCTCGCGCCCCATCTCGACGAATGACGCGGCGATGTTCACGGACGCGGCGGCAGCGGTGTCGATCGCGCCGCGCGGGGCGACGACCAGCAGCCGCCGGCGGTCGGCGAAGCGCTGGTCGTAGGCCAGGCGGAAGGCCAGCGAGCGGTACTCCTCCGCCAGCCGCCCCTCGGCGAGCAGGGCGCCGGGGCCGCTCCCGCGGCGGCCGCGCGGCAGGGTCCCCAGCACCGGCGCGCGCAGGGCCCGTACGACATCGCTCTCGGAGCGGGCCGTGGGGTCGAAGACGAGCCGGACCCAGGCGGCGAGCAGCCCGAGGCCGATGCCGACGGCCGCGCCGAGGCCGAGCAGCATCGGCAGGCCCGGCCCGGAGGGCGCGCTGGGCGGGGTGGCGGTGCGGACGATGAAGCCGGGGGTGGTGTCGAGCGCCCGGAGCTTGGTGATGCTGCTGTTCAGCTCGGAGATCTTGCCGAGCACGCCGGACTGCACCGAGAGGGTGGTGTCCAGGGCGCGGCCGTCGCTCAGCCCGGCGATCTGCTCGGCGAGTTGGTCGCGCTGCTTCTCCAGCGGCTTCAGCTGCTTCTCATAGCCCTGGATCATGTTGTCGATCAGGGACTGGGTCTGCTGCCGCCGGTTGTCCAGGTATGCCTGGGTGAAGGCGTTGGCCCGCTTGGCCGCCGTCGCGGGCGAGGAGTCGGTGTAGGCGAACTGCAGGACGAGCGTGTTGGGCGGGTTGGTGACCTGCAGGCCCCGCTGGAGCTGCTCGGCGTCGCGCGGGGTGCCGAGAGCCTTCGCGGCCCGGTCGGCGACGGCGTTGCTGATCGCGGTCTGCCGCTCGGAGCCGATGCTGACCTGCTTGTCGGGGGTGGTGCCGCCGGGTGCGAAGGGGTCGACGGTGGCGGACCGTACGGTGACCTCGCTGGTGGCGACGTAGGAGTCGCCGCCCACCAGGCCGAGCCAGACGCCGCCGAGCAGCCCGATGACGACGCCGAGGGCGATCAGCTTGGGGTAGCGCAGCAGCTGCTTGAACTGGTCGCGCAGCAGGTCCGGCTCCTCGCGGGCCTGCTGGACCCCAGGCGGCTCCGGCGCGGAGGCCATGGATGTGGTCGTGGATGTCATGGGTGAGTCCCCCTCAGCCGTGCGCCCTGTGCCGTACCTGGCGCTCGAGCGCTTCGTTCAGCAGCCCGGTGATCCGGGCCAGGCCCTCCTCGCGGCTGAGGTGGGCGTCGACGTATGCCGGTCCGCGGGACCCGAGCGCATCGGCGGCGGCGGGGTCGTCAGCCAGCTTGCGGACAGTGGCCAGCAGTGCGGCCGGGTCCTCCGGCGGGACCAGCACACCCGCTTGTGAGCGGCGGACCTCTTCGGCCGTGCCGCCCTGCTCGGCGACGGAGGCGACGACCGGCCGTCCGGCCGCGAAGTAGGAGGTCAGCTTGGAGGGGATGCTCATATCGAGCACGGAGGCCCGCTGGGTGACGGCCAGGACGTCCGCGGCGGCGAGCACCTCGGGGAAGTCGGCCTCGTCGGCGGGCGGGAGGAAGTGGAGGTTGGGCAGCCCGGCGCCCAGAGCGCGCAGGGGCTCGCGCTGATTGCCGTCACCCATCAGGACGATGTCGATGTCGGGCGCCTGGCGCGCCGCCTCGATCAGCACCTCAAGACCCTGCTTGAGCCCCATGTTGCCGGAGTGCAGGACGACGGTCCGGCCCTCGGGCCAGCCGAGGCGCTCGCGTGTCTCGGCGCGCGGCCGTAACGGACGGGCGACGTGCGACCAGTTGGGAACGAGCCGTATGCGCTCCCGCGGGACACCCATGGCGGCGACCTTCTCGACAAAGGTCTCGTGGATGACGCCGACGAGCGTGCCGCGGCGCAGCACAAATTTCTCGACCATGCCCGCGGCGGCCGCGGCCCGGTCCCCGCCGCGGATCCCGCTCTGCTGCGCGGCCGCGCCCATCAGGTCCTGGACGACGGGTATGTACGGGACCCGGTGCCGGCGGGCTATCCGGGCACCGAGGACGCCTCCGGCCAGGCTGGGCAGCTGGGCGACGACCGCGTCGGGCCGGGCCATGCGCGGGGGCGCGGCGAGTCCATGGGCGAGGATCGACGCCTCGTAGAGGGCGCGGCGGAGCGCGGTCTGGCGCGGCGGGACGGTGTGTCGCCGGCGGTGTACGCGGACACCGCCGTGCTGCTCCTCCATCCGCCAGACGCCACGGTAGGCGGAGTCTGTACGCCAGGCGGGGTAATGCGGCACACCGGCGAGCACATGCACCTCGGCCCGGCCGGCCGCGGCCCAGTGTTCGGCGATCTGTGTCGCGTAAGGGCCTATTCCGGCCTGCTCGGGCGCGTAGTTGGTGGAGACCAGGAGCAGGCGCCGCCCCCCGTTCTCACTGGTTTCCGGCATGGTGCATCTTCTCCCCCCAGAGGTGATGAGCTGCACCCTAACGTCTTGTCAGCGCCACATGTCATTATTCTCTCGCACTTAAAGTTTCGTAATATGCCGCTTCTATACGGTCTGCACAGCTATCGTCAGTGGACCTGACGCGCTGGGGAGTGCGTCACGAGATGGGGAGTGCCGTCGCATGCCGCAGACTGTGGGCTACGCACCCGGGGTCTACGACCTCTTTCACGTCGGCCATCTCAACATCCTCAGACACGCCCGCAGCCAGTGCGACTATCTCGTCGCCGGGGTGGTCTCGGACGAGATGGCGGAGCTGGCCAAGGGCCGTACTCCCGTGATCCCTTTGGTCGAGCGCCTGGAAATCGTTCGGAGCGTCCGCTTCGTGGACGCCGCATTCGTCGAGACCGTCCCGGACAAACTGGAGACCTGGCGCCAGATCCGGTTCAACGTGATCTTCAAGGGTGACGACTGGCGCGGGACGCCGAAAGGCGACCGCCTGGAGCGCGACTTCGAATCCGTCGGCGTCGAGGTCGTCTACTTCCCGTACACGGTGCACACCTCCAGTACGCACCTCCGTCGTGTGCTCGACACCCTCGACGGTGGGCATGTCAACGGGGGCGTATCGCAGCCAGCGCCCGGAACCACTTCGCCATGAACGCCCCCAGGAACAGCACATGCGCCACGAACAGCACGGCGTACGCGCCCAGGAAGGCGCGCTGGTGACCGAGCAGCAGGAAGACGAGGCAGAAGACGCCGTAGTCGACCGGCAGCAGCGCCACCGCCCGGATGGATGACGCGGGCTGCACCTTGGCTGGGCTGGCCTCCGGGCGCTCAGAGCCGGCGTCGACGCTCCTCGACGCATCGCTCTGTCGCTGGTTCCTCGCTCCGACGCTTGGTTCCGTCGCTCTCGACACCGGCGCGCCCTTTGGCTCGCTCGCGGCTCCCGCCGCCGCCGGCTTCGGCATGAGCTTGTCGTAGAGCAACCCGCCGGAGAAGATCAGCACCGACGCCAGCTGGAATCCCAGCGGCAGCAGCAGCCAGCCCGGCCCCGGCAGATCAAAAAATCGGTAAAACATCATCAGCACGGCGGCGTGCAGCGCGGTTATCTTCGCGCAGTCCACGACATGGTCCAGCCACTCACCCGCCGGGCTGCTCTCCCGCCGCAGCCGGGCCAGCTGTCCGTCCGCCGAGTCGAAGGCGAAGCCGACCGCCAGCACCAGATAGACGGCGAGCGCGAGCGGCCAGGACGGCGGCGCCAACGCGACCGCCGCCACTCCCGAGAAGCTCAACAGCGCGCTGAGCAGGGTCACCTGATTGGGCGTCAACCCGATACAGTACGCGGCTGCGGCGAGCACCCGGCCCCCGGGCCGGTTGATGTGACGCGAGTACAGCGACACCCCCTTCACCGGCTTCTGCGCGCCGCGCAGCTCCCGCAGGGCCGCACCAAAGGCCATGATCCCAGCCACCGTCCCCCCCAGATGCTCTGGCTTCACAAGCTCACGAGCATGATGGCACGAGCCACTGACAACCACCCCGCGGTCGAAACGGTGAGACCTGGATCACTGGACCCGGGTGCGTTCTTCAGGTAAGCCTCAGTTAAGTTAGGTCCGCCTCACCCGGCCCTAGCCCCTACTGATCCGAGCAAGCTTGGAGCGCGAATGCGAGCCGTCCGTCTCTCCGCCGCCATCGCTGCCGTGGCGGCCGTCACCGCCGTCTCCGGCTGTACCCAGAAGAACGACGACGCCAAGGCTTCCGACGCCATCCTTGTGACCGCCTCGGACACCTCCTGCGAGGTGTCGAAGAAGGAGTTTCCCGCGGGCCACGTCAAGCTCTCCGTGGAGAACAAGGGCTCCAAGATCACCGAAGTCTATGTCTACGCGCCGGGCGACCGCATCGTCACCGAGCGGGAGAACATCGGGCCCGGCACCAAGGCCGACATCACCGCCGAGGTCAAGGCGGGCAGCTATGAAATCGCCTGCAAGCCGGGCATGAAGGGCGACGGCATCCGCCAGAAGGTGCAGGCCACCGGCAAGGGCGCGCCGCAGAAGCGGGACCCGCGCCTGGACAAGGCGGTCGCCGAGTACCGCGAGTACGCGGAGCAGCAGGCGAAGGAAACCCTCCCGAAGGCCGAGGCATTCGTCGCCGCGATCAAGAAGGGCGACCTCGAGGCCGCCAAGAAGGCGTACGCACCCTCGCGCATCGGCTGGGAGCGCACCGAGCCGGTCGCCGAGTCCTTCGGTGACATCGACCCCAAGGTCGACGTCCGTGAGGACGGCCTGGAGAAGGGTCAGGAGTGGACCGGCTGGCACCGCCTGGAGAAGGCGCTGTGGCAGGAGAAGAAGATCGGCCAGAAGGAGAAGGAGCTGGCCGACCAGCTGGTCGCCGACCTGGAGGAGTGGGAGGAGCGCGTCGAGAAGGCGGAGATCACTCCCACCTCCATGGCCAACGGCGCCAAGGAGCTCCTGGACGAGGTCGCCACCGGCAAGGTCACCGGTGAGGAGGAGCGCTACAGCCACACCGACCTGGTCGACTTCAAGGCCAACCTCGAGGGCGCGCAGAAGTCGTACGAGCTGCTGAAGCCCGTCGCCGCCAAGAACGACCCGGAGCTCGTCAAGGAGCTCGACCGGCAGTTCACGGCCCTGAACAAGACGCTCGACACCTACCGCAAGGGCGACGCGTACGACTTTGAGCCGTACGACAAGGTCGGCAAGGACCAGCGCAAGGAGCTGTCCGACGCCGTGAACGCCCTCGCGGAGCCGCTGTCCAAGCTCGCCGCCGCAGTCGTGAAGTGAAAGGGGACCAGCCAATGAGCGACGAAACGACGAAGGGCCACGCCCCGTCGCGCCGTTCGCTGCTGGGCTGGGGCGGTGCCGGGCTCGCGCTCGGCGCCGCCACGGTCGGCGGCGCCGCGGCCACACTGCGCGGCGACGGCGACCACGCCCAGCGGGTGGCCAACGACGGCGCCGCGGTGCCGTTCCACGGCGAGCACCAGGCCGGTATCGCCACCGCCGTCCAGGACCGGCTGCACTTTGCCGCCTTCGATGTGAAGACCGACTCCCGCGAGGAGCTGATCGCGCTCCTGAAGGAGTGGACGGCGGCCGCGGCGGCGATGACCGCCGGCCGGCCGGTCGGCGAGGGCGCGGCCGGCGGCCTCCCGGAGGCGCCGCCGGACGACACCGGTGAAGCGCTCGGCCTCAAGCCCTCCCGCCTCACCGTGACCATCGGCTTCGGCCCCGGCCTCTTCGAGAAGGACGGCCAGGACCGGTTCGGCATCAAGTCCCGCCGTCCCAAGGCCCTCATCGACCTGCCGGTGTTCCCCGGGGACAACCTCGACCCGGCCCGCAGCGGCGGCGACCTGTGCGTTCAGGCGTGCGCGGACGACCCGCAGGTGGCGGTGCACGCGATCCGCAACCTGGCCCGTATCGGCTTCGGCAAGGTCGCCGTCCGCTGGTCGCAGCTGGGCTTCGGCAAGACCTCCTCCACGACGCCCGAGGCGCAGACGCCGCGCAACATGATGGGCTTCAAGGACGGCACCCGGAACATCGCGGGCACCGACACCGCGGCCCTGAAGAAGCATGTGTGGGTCTCGGAGAAGGACGGTCCGGACTGGATGACCGGCGGCTCGTACCTCGTCGCGCGCCGGATCCGGATGCACATCGAGACCTGGGACCGTACCTCGCTCAAGGAGCAGGAGGACATCATCGGCCGGGACAAGGGCGAGGGTGCCCCGATCGGCAAGAAGCGCGAGCACGACGAGCCGAATCTGAAGGCGATGCTGCCCACGGCGCACGTCCGCCTCGCCCACCCGGACAGCAACGCCGGCGCGCGGATCCTGCGCCGCGGCTACTCCTTCACCGACGGCACGGACGGCCTGGGGCGGCTGGACGCCGGGCTGTTCTTCCTCGCCTACCAGCGGGACGTACGGGACGGCTTCGTGCCCATCCAGACCAAGCTGGCTCGTAACGACGACCTCAACGAGTACATCCAGCACGTCGGCTCTGCGGTGTTCGCCATCCCGCCGGGCGTGAAGGACCGCAACGACTGGTGGGGCCGGGCACTGTTCGAAGGGACAGCTTCCTGATGTTCTCCAACTACCTGATAGGCCTGCGCGAGGGCCTGGAAGCCAGCCTCGTCGTCTGCATCCTCGTCGCCTACCTGGTCAAGACCGGCCGCAAGGAGAAACTGCCCCCCGTCTGGACGGGCATCGGCACAGCCGTCGCACTGAGCCTGTCCTTCGGTGCGCTCCTGCAGTTCGGTACGACCTCGCTGACCTTCGAGGCGCAGGAACTGCTCGGCGGCAGCCTGTCGATCCTCGCCGTCGGCCTGGTGACGTGGATGGTCTTCTGGATGCGGAGGACGGCACGGCATCTGAAGGCCGAGCTGCACGGCAAGCTCGACCAGGCGCTGGCCATCGGCACGGGCGCCCTGGTGCTGACCGCGTTCCTGGCCGTGGGCCGGGAGGGCCTGGAGACCGCGCTGTTCGTCTGGGCCGCCGTGCAGTCCGCCGACGACGGGACGATGCGGCCGCTGATCGGTGTGACCCTCGGTCTGCTGACGTCGGTGCTGCTGGGCTGGCTGTTCTACCGGGGCGCGCTGCGCATCAACCTCGCGAAGTTCTTCACCTGGACGGGTGGCCTGCTGGTGATCGTCGCGGCCGGCGTGCTGGCGTACGGCTTCCACGATCTGCAGGAGGCGCGCTTCCTGCCGGGCCTCGGCACCAAGGCGTTCGACGTCAGCGCCACGATCCCGCCGGACAGCTGGTACGGCACCCTGCTGAAGGGCACCGTCAACTTCCAGCCCGACCCGACCGTGCTGCAGCTGGTGGTGTGGCTGCTGTATGTGATCCCCACCCTCGCGCTGTTCTTCGCCCCCGGTAGGGTTGCGCCGTCTCAGGCAGCCCCGAAGGAGCCCTCGAAGGAGCCCCGAAGCGATGATGCGGAGGTCACGCGGGTTGACCCGCCGAGTGTCGGCACTTCTGTCAGCCGCAGCGCTGTTGACGCTGACGGGGTGCGTGACGGTGCACGGCGAGCGGGAGGTCATCCCGTCGACGACGAAAGCTGAGGCGGCCAAGGCCCTCAAGCAGTTCACCGACGGGTACAACAAGGCGAACCGCAAGGTCGATCCGGCCATCCTCGCCGGGGTCGAGACGGGCGCGCTGCACACGATGGGCCAGGCCGGCCTCAAGGCACAGCAGGCGCTGAAGCCGGACGGCAACCCGGACTACCCGCCGCTGGAGCTCACGGACGCCTCGTTCGTGATCCCCAAGCAGGCGGGCTGGCCGAAGTTCTTCCTGGCCGACACCGACAGCAACCGCGACAACAACCGCTGGCTGGTGGTCTTCCTCAGGCAGAACGCGAGCGAGCCGTGGCGGGCTGCCTATCTGCTGCTGCTCAGCCCCGACGAGGTCCCGGAGTTCAAGACGGACAAGGACGGCCTCGCCGAGCCGGTGGCGGCCGGTACGGGTGCCGGGCTGGCGGCGGACCCCGGCACGCTGAGCAAGGCATACACGGACTATCTGCGGACCGGGCAGGGCGACATGTTCGCCGACGGGCAGCAGACCTCGCTTCAGCGGGCTACGCGCAAGCGGCTGTTGCGTACCCCGAGCTTTTGGACGCAGTACGCCGATGAGCCGGGGAAGGCCCCGGACTACCTGCCGGTGGCGCTGCGTACGAAGGACGGCGGGGCGCTGGCCTTCTTCACCGCGCACCACACGGAGAAGCGGACGATGGCCCCCGGTTACCGCGTGGGCCGGATCAAGGACCCCATCACCAATGCGCTGCTGTCCGGCACACCGCAGAGGACGCTGACGCTCACCCGGATCTCGGAGTCGGCGGTGAAGGTGCCGGCCAAGGGCACATCGGACGGGCAGGTGGTGTTCCTCAACCGGCTCGAGGCGGTGACCGAGGCACGGGGCACCTGACGGTCTGCCACGTCTGATCAGCGGCCGAGGGGCCAGACCGGGTGGTGGAGCTCCGCGTCGTGGTCCGCGTACTGGGCACAGGCGTCGGTCAGCGCCTCCAGCAGCGTCAGCGGGTCGGGCAGCGGCCGTTCCGGCCCGCGGAGCCAGGTCACCGTGCTCTCGGAGGGAAGCTTGGCGGGCGGCACGAGCACATAGCTGCCGCGGCAGTGCCAGCGCAGCCCGGGATGCTCGTCCATGGTCTCGGGGTGGCAGTCCAGCTCACAGGGCCACCACTCGTCCTCGTCGTCCGGGGTGCCGCGGGTGGCGGTGAAGAACAGCATCCGGCCGTGCCGGGTGCCGGCCTCGCTCTCCGCCACGGGGCCGACCTCGATGCCGTCGGCCTCCAAGCGCTCCAGCGCGCTGTGCCCGGCATTGGCGGGGACGTCGAGCACATCGTGGTTGATGCCGGTGGCGGTGATGAAGTTGGCGTGCGGGTGGGCGCGGAGCCAGCGGCCGACCTGCTCGGTGTCGGTGGACGCCTGGGTCCGCCAGGCGAAGGAGATGGGGTGGCGGGCGGGGGTGGGACAGCCGATCCGGTCGCAGGAACAGCCATAGCCGGAGGGGTACGCGGCCTGGGCCAGCGGAAAGCCGGCGGCAGCGGCGGCCAGCAGCAGATCCTCGCGGCCCGCGGCGGCCGCTCCCGTACGGTCCGCCTCGCTCCTCGGGCGACGGCGCAGCCACTGGGAGAACCTCCTCGCTTCGCCGCGACGGCGGCTTTTGTCAGCGCCCATCTGTCCCCTCACACTTCGACCGCCTCCGATCAATGCTGCCACCATCCTGCTCCCCAGGTGGCCGCTGTCCGCATTCGGGGTGGGTGAGCGACACCGTCCATTGGGCGGCTTTCACAGGGCATAACGGGACATAAGGCCCTAGCGTGGGCTTCATGATCACACGATCCGCGCTGACCTCCGTCCTCGCGGTGTCGCTCGCCGGCCCGATAATTCCGGCGCCGTTCCGTAACACGGCGTCACCGAGTGTGGACAACCTGCCGAAGGTGGCCTACACGGCGCATCGCGGCGGAGCCCTGGAGGTTCCGGAGAACAGCATGTCCGGGCTGGTGACGGCGCTGAGCAGAGGCACCGCGCAGGTTCTCGACTTCGACACCCGGATGCTGCGGGACGGCACGCTCGTGGTGATGCACGACGCGACGCTGGACCGTACGACGAACCGGACGGGCCCTGTGCGCAATCTCACCCGGGCCCAGTGGCGGAAGGTGCTGCTGCGGCCGGGGCCATTGCTGCCCGGCAGATGGCGGCCGGAGCATCCACCGACCGTGGCCGAGGTGCTGGACCGGTTCGGCGGCAAGACCGTGCTGATGCTGGAGGCGAAGGACCCGGACAGCCTGCCGCGGCTCGCCCAGCTGATCAAGGAGCGCCGGCTCGAGCGCTCGGTGTTCGTCAACACCAACCGCCCATGGCTGGCGCGCCGCGCGCAGGCGATGGGGCTGCTGGCCCAGGTGTGGCGGTCGGCCAAGCAGATGCGCCACGACCGGCCTGAGCGGTGGCGCGGCTTCGTCGAGCTGCTGGATGTGGACTACCGGGCGCGTGAGGCGGATCTGCGGCGGGCGGCGAATTCGGGCATCCCGCGGGTGTGGGCGCACACCGTCAACACCCCGCAGGCCCGCGACCGGGCGCTGCGGCTGGGGTGCAACGGCATCATCACGGACGCCCCGGGGCTGCTGACGTCGACGCCCGTGCGAGCGCGCCCGGCGTATGGCGGGCAGCGGTCGGACAGCTGAACGTTTTCGCGGCCAGTGGTGAACCACCCGAACGGATCACTGCACGAAGCGGTGTTCAGGGTGGAACATGTGAGCGCGCAGGCGACCCGCATCTGCGCTCGAACACCCCGTGAGGAGACCTCCTTGCGTCCAGCATTCACTCCGCGCCGGTACCTGATGTGCCCACCCACGCACTTCAAGGTCACGTACTCCATCAACCCCTGGATGGACCCGTCGAAGCCGGTGGATCTGCCCTTGGCGCTCGCGCAGTGGGAGCAATTGCGCGACCGCTACCGCGCCCTCGGCCACACGGTCGAGATCCTTCGGCCGCGGCCCGACCTCCCGGACATGGTCTTCGCCGCGAACGGCGCGACCGTCGTGGACGGCCGGGTGCTCGGCGCCCGCTTCGCCTTCGCCGAGCGCGCGGCCGAGGCGGCCGCGCACCGGGAGTGGTTCCTGGCCCACGGCTTCACCGACGTTCATGAGCCGGAGCACATCAACGAGGGCGAGGGCGACTTCGCGGTCACCGATTCCTGGCTGCTGGCCGGCTGCGGCTTCCGCAGCAGCCCGCTCTCGCACCGCGAGGCGCAGGAGTTCTTCGGCCGCCCGGTGATCGGCCTGGACCTGGTGGACCCCCGCTACTACCACCTGGACACGGCGCTGGCGGTGCTCGGCGGGGACGAGGTGATGTACTACCCGCCGGCCTTCTCTCCCGGCAGCCAGGCCGTCCTCGCCCGGCTGTTCCCCGACGCGATCATCGCCGAGGAGGCGGATGCGGCGGCCCTGGGCCTCAACGCGGTATCCGACGGCCACCATGTGCTGCTGCCGCAGACCGCGGTGGGGCTCTTCGGCCCGCTGCGCGAGCGCGGCTACGAGCCGATCGGCGTGGACCTGTCGGAGCTGCTCAAGGGCGGCGGCAGCGTGAAGTGCTGCACGATGGAGCTGCGGGGGGCGCCTGTGGCGTGACCCTCAGCGCCAGCTGTCACCCCACTCCGCATTCCGCGCGGCGCGGTAGAGCTCGCCATGCCGCTTGGTCACCGTCGTGCGGTGCAGCGACTCGTCCTGACCGCAGAGGTCCAGCAGGACCTGGCCCTTGCGGAGCTGTGGGCGGCGTACCACGCGTGACTCGGCCGGGGCGGCCGGAAAGCGCACCGCCGCCACATAGCTGAACTTCTCGTCCTCGTACGGCAACGAGCCTCCCTTCACCTGCCGATGGAGGGAGGAGCGGCCCACCCGGGCCGCGAAGTGGCACCAGTCCAAGGCCGGCTCGATCGGGCACCCGGCGCTGTGCGGGCACGGCGCGACAATCCGCAGCCCGGCCGCGAGCAGCCGCTCCCGCGTCTCCCGGATCCGGAGGTAGCCCTCCGGGGTGCCCGGCTCGATCAGTACGACCGCCTGTGCCGCGCGCACCGCCGCGTCGACCACCGCGCCCCGGTCCGCCGCGGTCAGCTCGCCCAGCACATAGCTGACGGTGACCAGGTCGGCTTCGGGCAGCTCCAGGCCACCGCCGATCACCCGGCGCACCCACTCGGCCCGCCGCAGCGCGCCCTCCCGGGAGCCGGCCGCCAGCTCGCGGCCCAGCGCGAGCGCGGGCTCGGCCCAGTCCAGGACCGTCGTCCGGCGCTCGGGGCCCTCCCAGGTCGCGGCCACGGCCCAGGTCGCCGCGCCGGTGCCGCCGCCCACGTCCACATGGCTCGCGGGGTTCCAGTCCGGCACCTGCTCCCGGAAGGCGCCCAGCGCGGACCGGACGGACTCGAAGGTCGCGGGCATCCGGTAGGCGGCGTACGCGGCCACGTCGGAGCGGTCGCGCAGTACGGGCGCGTCGGTCGGGGTGCGCCCCCGGTAGCTGGCGATCAGCCGCTCGACGGCCTGCGCGGCCTGCCGCGGCGGCAGCCCGTCGAGCAGCCGCGCGAGCGCCAAGCGGAGCTCGTCGGACACAGCGGCCGCGTCGGTACGGGTGGATTCCGGGGCGTGCATTCGAGCGAGTTTACGGCGGCTCCCCGCCCCTGATGCTGCGAGGCCCGGCCTGCGGCTCACCGTGCGGCCCGTACGTCCCGTACCGCCCGCGCCAGCCGGGTCGCCGCGGCCGCGCGCGGGGCGCTGTCCCCGGGCCGCCGACGCGGGTGCACCGTGTTGGCGAGCAGTACGAGAAAGGTGTCGGTGGCCCGGTCCAGGACCAGGCTGGTGCCCGTGAAGCCGGTGTGCCCGGCGGCCCCCCGCCCGGCCAGCTCCCCCATGAACCACGGCTGGTCCACCGCGAAGCCCAGCCCCGGGGCCCTCAGCAGCGCGTCCACCGATGCGGGCGCCAGGATCCGCGCGGTCCCGTACGCCCCGGCACCCAGTAGCGCCCGGCACAGTACGGCGAGGTCCCCGGCCGTGGAGAACAGGCCGGCATGACCCGCGACGCCGCCCAGCGCGTAGGCGTTCTCGTCGTGGACCTCACCGCGCAGCATGCCGCGGTCGAGCTTGCCCCAGGGCCTGCGCTGGTCCTCCGTCGCGGCCGCCTCAAAGGCAGCACCGGGCGGATTGAATCCGGTCGCGGTCATGCCCAGCGGCCGGGTGATGCCCTCCTGGATCAGCCGGTCCAGCCGCTTCCCTGTGATCCGCTCCAGCACCACCTGCACGGCGATCAGATTGAGGTCGGAGTAGAGAGGGGAGCCGCCGGGCGCGGTCAGCGGGCGGTCCTCCCACAGCATCGCGAGCTGCGCCTCGCGGCCCTCCCGTTCGTAGAAGGGCAGTTCGGGGCGCAGTCCGGAGGTGTGGGTGAGCAACTGCCGTACGGTGATGGCCCTCTTGCCGGCGACGGCGAACTCGGGGACGTAGTCGGCGACCGGTCTGTCCAGCCTGAGCGTGCCCCGCTCGACCTGCTGCGCGGCCGCTATGGCGGTGAAGAGCTTGGTGAGCGAGGCCAGGTCGAAGAGCGTGCCCACCCGCATGGGCACCCAGCGCTCGCGCGGCAGTTCCACGCCCCGGTCCGTGCGCGGGTCGTACGCCGCGTAGCGCACCGCCCAGCCCACGGCCTTCTCGACAGCGACGACGGGCCCGCGTCCGGCGACCACCACCGCCCCCGCGCACCAGGGCACCTCGGCTCGCCCGCCGTGCGGCAGCCGTCCCACCTCCCGTACCAGCAGGCGCAGCTCGGTGGGGTCGAGGCAGGCCTGCGCGGGGGTTCCACAGCGCAGTTTCGGCGTGCTCAGCTCCCTGCTCCCTCCCGCTCCGCGTTCCCCCGCGACTCCCGTGAACGCGGTCTGCCCCACGGGCTCCGCATGCGCACGCTGCCAGGGCCGGCACAGCCCCGGGAAGCACGCCACGGCCGTCAGCGCGAACATCACCTGGACCAGGGCCATCGGCACGGCCGTGTGCTCGCCGGCGGTCCCCGCGTCGCGGGGCGGGGGGCCGGTGAGCGAGACGGACTCGGCTGGCCCGGTATGGGCTCGGGGCTGGTCGGACCACGGTCTGGCATACAGCTCTCCATCATCGTTGAATGGTTACCCACTTATCAGCCGGCGATGGATGGCCGAGACGGTCCGCGCCCGCCGGCCGCAGCCGACGGGCGCCGAGGGGGTGCCGAGGGGGGTGCCGAGGGGGCGCCGAGGGGGCGCCGAGGGGGCGCCGAGGGGGTGCCGAGGGGGGTGCTCAAACCTGCTTCAGGCCCGGGTTCCCCGCCTCGGTCACGAAGGATCCGGCCGTGGTGATGGGAGCGCCGGGCGTGGTGACGGCGGAGACCGTCCGGTAGTCCGCCCGGGCGGCCTGGCGGTCGAGTGCGACCGTCACATAGCCGCGGCGGCCGTTGTACCACTTCATGTGCGGGTTCGCCGTCATGAAGGTGGCCCAGTTCGCCGGCTTGTCCGCGCCGTCCTTGCCGCTACTGATGGAGGTGGTGACGATCTCGGTGCCGACCGTACGGGAGCCCGGGTCGTTGAAGTCCCGCTTGATGTCCAGGCCGTAGCTCACGTGCACATCGCCGGTCAGCACCATGAGGTTGTCGACCCCGGCCGCCGGGGCGCCGGCCAGCACCCGCTTCCGGGAGGCCGGGTAGCCGTCCCAGGCGTCCATGCTCAGCTTGTACGCGGCGGTGGAGTCGCTGCGCCGCTGGGAGAAGGTCACCTGCTGCGGCACCACGTTCCACAGGGCGTACGAGGTGCGCCAGCCGTCGATCAGCCAGCGTTCCTGCGTGCTGCCGGTCAGGGTGCGCGAGGGGTCCTCGGACGCGGGGCCAGGGGTCTTCCAGCCGTCGCCGTACGCCTGGTCGGAGCGGTACTGGCGGGTGTCGAGGATGTCGAACTGGGCGAGGGTGCCAAACCGCAGCCGCCGGTAGAGCCGGGCGTCGGCGCCGCTCGGCTGCTGCGGGCGGCGCAGCGGCTGGTTCTCCCAGTACGCGCGGTAGGCGGCGGCCCGGCGGATCAGGAACTCCTCCGGCGGGAGGTTGTCCTCGGAGATGGCACCGGCGTAGTTGTTCTCGGTCTCGTGGTCGTCCCAGGTGACGACGAAGGGGTGCGCGGCGTGCGCGGCGATCAGGTCGGGGTCGGACTTGTACAGGGCGTAGCGCAGCCGGTAGTCCTCGAGTGTGACCGTCTCGTGGTTGAAGTGGGCGGGGAGGGTGCGGTCGGTGTAGGCGCGGGCGCCGCCGGTGGAGTTCACGGCGTACTCGTAGATGTAGTCGCCGAGGTGGAAGACGACGTCCAGATCCTCGCCGGCGAGGTGGCGGTAGGCGGTGAAGTAGCCGTCGTGGTAGGCCTGGCAGGAGACGGCGGCCAGGCGCAGGCCGGAGAGCGCGGCTCCGGCGGCGGGCGCGGTGCGGGTGCGGCCGACCGGGCTGATCCAGGTCCCGGCACGGAAGCGGTAGTAGTAGACGCGGTCGGGGTCGAGGTTGTCGATCTCGACGTGCACGGTGTGGCTGAACTCGGGGTGCGCGGTCTCCTGGCCGCGCCGTGCGATACGGGTGAAGCGCTCGTCGTGGGCCAGCTCCCAGAGGACGTTGATCCGGGCGTTCGGCAGACCGCCGCCGGACTCGTACGGCTTGGGAGCGAGCCGGGTCCACAGCACGATGGAGCCGGGCAGCGGGTCGCCGGAGGAGACGCCGAGGGTGAACGGGTCGGCGGTGACGGCCTGTCGGGCGTCCAACTGGGCCGCTTGGGCGCTCCCGGGGAGGTTGGTGGCGAAGGCGAGTGCGGTGGCGGCCCCGGTGACGGTCAGGAAGCGGCGGCGGCCCAGGTGCGCGGCGGCGGCCCGAAGCTCCTGCTGGTGCGACGTGGATGTCATCTGCCCCTCCCGAAAACGTGTGGTGGCGTTGGGAATTGCAGTGACGGGGAACGGCGGCGCGCTGTCGTACGTGCTACACGTACATGTCAAGTCGATGAGCTTCGTCTCGTCTTGGGGTATTCAGGGTCATTTCGGCGCGACATGCGCCACCACAGGCGGGGGCGGACCGAGCGCTGGGCGAGCGAGCCACACGAGCGAGGCAGCGTACGCTGCGCGCATGAGCGAGATCAACACGGGTCACCACTCGGCGGGCGTTTCACGGACCGCAGTGGTGACCGGCGCAGGTTCCGGGATCGGGCGGGCCGTGGCGCTCGCGCTCGCCGGGGCGGGCTGGTCGGTCGCGCTGGCGGGGCGGCGCGAGGATTCCCTGGCCGGGACGGCGCAGCTGGCGGGCGCCGGTGCCACGACCCTGACGGTCCGCACCGATGTCAGCCGGCCGGACGACGTCAACGCACTGTTCGCAGCGGTGCGCGAACACTTCGGCAGGCTGGACCTGCTGTTCAACAACGCCGGCAGCTTCGGCCCAGCGGTCCCGCTGGAGGACGTGGCGTACGAGGACTGGCGCGCCGTGGTGGACGTCAACCTCACTGGCGCCTTCCTGTGCGCGCAGGGCGCGTTCCGGCTGATGAAGGACCAGGATCCGCAGGGCGGCCGGATCATCAACAACGGCTCGATCTCCGCGCACACTCCGCGGCCGGACAGCATCGCCTACACGGCGACGAAGCACGCGATGACCGGTCTCACCAAGTCGCTGTCGCTGGATGGCCGGAAGTACCACATCGCCTGCGGCCAGATCGACATCGGCAATGCCGCGACAGAGATGACCGAGCGCATGCAAGCCGGAATTCTCCAGGCCAACGGCACCATGGCGGTCGAACCGGTGATGGACGCGGCGGACGTGGCGCGTACGGTGCTGCACATGGCGTCCCTGCCGCTGGAGGCGAATGTGCTGTTCGCGACGGTGATGGCGACGGCCATGCCGTACGTCGGTCGGGGCTGACGCCGGCTCAGCGCATCGTCGAGGCTGAGCGAGCCGCGGTCCGGGCGAGCACCGTGCCGAGCCTCGCCCCCAGGAACGCACCGCCGGGCGTGGGCTCGAATCCGCAGCTGGCGAAGAAGGCCAGTTCCTCCATGGGGTCCCGGGGATCCACCCACAGCAGGAGGTAGCCCCGGCCGGCCGCGATCCCCTCGGAGGCGAAGCGGTGCATCAGCGCGCTGCCCACGCCCCGCCTGCGCGCGGCGGGCACCGTGAGCATCGCGTGCACCCGGCTCTGGGGCGGCGGGTAGCCACGCACGCCGGTGTCCCCCCGGTAGTCATGTGAGCCCGCCAGCATCCCGACCGGGCCGGAACCGGCCAGGGCCACATGGATCTCGCACGGGGGGTGCCGCTTCACCAGGAGGTCCTCCGCCAGCTGGCCCAGTCCCTCTTCGGCCAGCATCGCGTACACGCGGGCCTCATGCTCCACGGCGAGCCGAGTGACCTCGATGTCCACGTCGCCAGCGTACGTCGCTCCGCCCCGGCCCACCTCCCCGCCGAGCGGCGCACCACCGATCGGGAAGGGAACACGAAGCCCCAGGGGCATACGCAGGTCGGGCGCGCGGACGGCAGACGAGTCGGGCTGTACGCCGGGTTCTGTTCCGCTCAGGGAGCGATCACGCTCTGACCTGCATGTTTGCGGAGATCCGGAGGCTGGTCCAGCCCTCTGGGACTTCTCAGGGACTTTCAGGCGAGTCCGTGAACCAGGCCTCGATGGCGGACAGCCCACGTGCGCCGGCCTGCGGCATGAAGTGGGTGTACGTCCGGAGCGTGAACGCCGGGTCGGAGTGCCCCAGCCACTTCGCGAGCGAGACGATCGACTCACCGGCTTCGAGCATCACCGAGGCGTACGTGTGGCGCAAGACGTGGAAGCCGTGCTCGCGGCTCGGCTCCCATACGCGCGACGGCTTCTCGCCCGGCTGTCGCTCGGGCAGCGGCGGAATGACTCCCACTTCGGCGAGCGCGGGCTTCCAGGCCTTGGTGTTCCAGGTGGTGCGGTTGATCGCGCCGCGCCGCCCGGTGTAGACGAGCAGCGGGACGGTCACCTTGCGTCGGTCCTCGCGTGCGAGGTCGGGTTCCTCGGGGTCCAGCCACGGCAGGGTGACGTCGATCGGTTCGAAGCGTTCCTGGTGCGTGAGGAGCCGCTTCGCGAGCACCTTCGGCAGGGGCACGTCGCGTTCCTTGCCACCTTTGGGCGGGCCGAAGTACAGCTGCGACCTGTACATGAGGATCTGCCGCTCTATGTGCACGAAGTCGCCATGCACGTCATCCGAGCTGAAGCCGAACAGCTCACCCTGCCGAAGTCCGCATCCGACGCCGAGGTCGAGCATGATCCGATAGCGGTCGGCCAGTGCCTCCCGTACGGCGTCGACACGGTCCTGCTCCCAGGCGCGAGCCTTACGCTCCGGCTTCTTCGGCGGCTTGATCGAGCTGTTGCCCTTGCACGGGTTGCGGTACAGCCGCTTGTCCTCGACCGCGGCCTGCATGATCGCCTTGAGGTACACCCACGCGACATAGGCCGTACTCGACGCCACCGCCCTCTGTACGTCGGCCGACCACTTGCGCAGCTCGGCGACGCCGATGTCCCTGAGCGCCAGGTCTCCGAGCTGCGGCAGCACTTGCCCCCAGATCAGGTGCCTCATGCTTTCCAGCGTCTGGGCGGGATGCACCTGGGAGGGCCACCAGTGTTTCTCAACGTACTCACGAAGGCTGATCGCACCATCTCGCGCGTCGACGAAATCCCCTCGACGTGTGTCGGTCTGCGCCTCGGCCAGCCAGGCCTTGGCGTCCGCGACCGTGTCGAACGAACGGTCACGGACTCCCGGTATCCCCTTCACGCGGTAGCGCGTGCACTTGCCCCACAGCGCAGTGCGTTCGCGCTTGCCCGTCTCCTTGTTCGGCCGCTTCTTGAGCCATCGGTCCTCTATGTAACCCGCCATGCGCATCTTCTCCTTGGCCTGGACATGGTTCTCTCGCCGCGACCTGCGTCGCGATCAGACACACAGACGATCTCCGTGCACATGAAATTCCGAGTGCTGCCGAAGTCCTCGAAACCGTTCTGCCAGGTCAAGCAGCCCGACGCCGCTCGCGCTGCTGCGGCGCCTTGTTCAGCGGATTGAGAGCCGGGTTCGACCGCGAGTCCGCATGTTGCTGCTCGTTGAGCCACGCATCGAGCAGGTCCCGGCGGTACATGACCCTCCCACCGGGCCCCATCCGGAAGCTGGGCGGCCCTTGCCGGCGGTGACGCCAGACGTAGAGCGTGTTCACCGAGATGCCCATGTACTTCGCAGTGTCCTGAACATTCAGGTAGGCAGCCTCAACG
>NZ_JBUEGC010000073.1:0-20526 GCF_054963655.1 Streptomyces sp. HSS9-12
GTCGCCGGCTGGTCGGCGTACCCCCGCCGGCTGGACTTCGCCGAGTTCCGCCGGATCGCGGCCGAGGTCGGCGCGTACCTCATGGTCGACATGGCGCACTTCGCCGGCCTGGTGGCCGCCGGCCTGCACCCCAACCCGGTGCCGCACGCCCACATCGTCACCACCACCACGCACAAGACACTGGGCGGCCCGCGCGGCGGTGTGATCCTGTCCACGGCCGAGCTGGCGAAGAAGATCAACTCGGCGGTCTTCCCCGGTCAGCAGGGCGGCCCGCTGGAGCACGTCATCGCGGCGAAGGCGGTGGCCTTCAAGGTCGCGGCGAGCGAGGAGTTCAAGGAGCGCCAGCAGCGCACCCTCGACGGCGCCCGCATCCTCGCGGGCCGGCTGCTCGCCGATGACGTGGCCGAGACCGGCGTCTCCGTCCTCACCGGCGGCACCGAGGTCCACCTGGTCCTGGTGGACCTGCGCAACTCCGAACTGGACGGCCGGCAGGCCGAGGACCGCCTCCACGAGGTCGGCATCACGGTCAACCGCAACGCCATCCCGAACGACCCGCGGCCGCCGATGGTGACCTCGGGCCTGCGGATCGGCACCCCGGCGCTGGCCACCCGCGGTTTCCAGGCGGAGGACTTCCGCGAGGTCGCGGACATCATCGCCGAGGCGCTCAAGCCGTCGTACGACGCCGAGGCGCTCAAGGCCCGTGTGACCGCACTGGCTGAGAAACACCCGCTCTACCCCGGCCTGGTGAGGTCGCCGGCCTGACGAAGTCAGGCCGGCAGCCTGACCGCGCACTCACGAACTCCGTACCGCGGACGCTCAACTGGCACGCACCGGCGCCGACTGACGCCCCGCAACATGACGATGTTGAAAGCAGTGCAACAATGTTTCACCACAGGGGTTTACACCTCGGCGCGAAGGAAGCATGCTCTAGGTCACACATCCACCGTTCGACCAATGCCGGACATACCCCGCACCCAGGACGCCTTCGCGTGAAGGCGATGTCCGTGAGGAGTGGCCATGCTGGATGCTCAAAAGACAGAACGCCTCCGCACCGAGTACCGGAACCGCCAGGTCCGTTGGGGGTTCATCTGGGCACTGTGGTGCGCGGTGCTCTGGGGTGCGTGGTACGTACCCGGGTACGCGATCTACTCTGAGGCACCGTTCGTCGGCCTCGTCGACTCCACCACCGAACTCCTGCTCGCCTCGACGGTGGTGGCCTTCCTCAACGGGCTCGCGGTGCTGGCCGCGATGTTCGTGTGGGTCGGTGTGCTGGGCAAGGGACGCGACTACGTCCGCACCCTGCGGCAGACGCGGATCTCCCGGTGGTACCTGCCGGCCGGGTTGGCGGGCGGGCTGGCCGTCTTTGGCTCCTACGTCGCGATCGTCTATGTCGGCGCCCAGTTCGCAGCGGTCGCGGGGCTGCTCTACCCGATCGTCGGGGCGCTCATGGCCCGCGTCTGGTACCACGAGCGGATCACGCCCCGCGCCGCGGTCGGGATCGTCGTGATCGTGGCCGGCGGCGCGGTGATCTTCATGCCCGGCCTGACCGGCGAACTGACCGGCACCGGGACCGGCGGGTGGATCGGCTACCTGGCCGGAGCGGCCACGTTCATCGGCTGGGGCCTGGAGGGCGCGATCGCGGGCAGGGCACTGGACGTCAGCGATCCGGACGTCGGCCTGACCCTGCGCTTCACCTTCGAGGTCGGGTTGTGGCTGCTGATCGCCGTTCCCGTCACGGCAGTGCTGGCCGGAGACGCCTTCTTGACCGCCCTCGGCACGGCGCTGACCAGCCCCGCGGTCTGGCTGATGCTGGTGCTGATGGGCGTGACCTTCGCCTTCTGTTACGTGTCCTGGTACAAGTCCTTCCCGCTCATCGGGGTCGGCCGCGGTCAGGCGATCGCTGCGCTCTACGGTCCGCTCGCCCTGCTGTGGCTGTTCGCGTTCACCCACGAATGGCCGGGGACGGAGTTCGTGATCGGTGCCGCCATCGCCGTAGCGGGCAGTTTCATCCTGTTCACCGAACGACGCGGAATCCTGGAAATCGTCCGCGCCGTGCCCACTCGGCACGCGCAGCAGAACGTGGTCGTGGCCGAACGGAGCAACGATGCCTGACGTGCACATCAAGGGCTACATCCTGCAGCTCATCGAACGCAACGGACCGCAGTGGGACTACGACATCACCGCCGAGGTCCTGCGTGCGTACGGCCTGTCTGGCAGGTACTGGTACGGCACGGTGCGGCTCACCCTGACCGACCTGTTCTCCAGCGGACTGCTCGACGAACTGGACAGCACCGTCGACCCGGACAAGTCGTTCGGCGAGGAGCGGCTGCTGGTCAAGTTCGGCATCAACGACTTCGGCCGGACCCGGATGGCCCAGACCGGACTGTTGGAGGCACACCGATGATCGAGTTCTTCGCGTGGGGATGGCCCGGCCTCATCCTGGCCGTCGTGCTCTTCCTCGGCCTGCCCGCCCTGGCCCTGTACCACGCGCGCACGTTCGTCAAGAAGCTCTGAGGCACCCGCCTCTGAGCATCCGTCACTTCCCCGTTTCCCGGACCGCACATCCGGCCGGCAGGCCGTATTCGTTGGGAGGAAAGGCAATGACGGCGATCGGCACCCCACCGAGACTGGTGCTGCCCGGGCTGATCCCCCGGGAACCAGGGCTGGAGACCTACTGGGTGCGTCCCGGTGGCATCACGGCCGTCCCGTTGTGGCCCGGCGACCGGATCACCGTGATCGACCGCGCGGGCAGGCAGACTGCGGAGCTGTCCGCGATCGGCACGCGCTGCCGTACCGCGGCCGCGCTCGGCGTGTCGGCCGATGCCCCCGCCAGCCTGGTGCGATCCCTGGCCGCCCAGCCCAGCGAGGCCGGGTCAAGCGTGCTCGCCCTGTTCACCGCCCACGGGATCGCCCCGTCCGACGCCACGGCCGTCCGCCTGTTCGGCGAATGGTCACCCGCGGGGGCCCGGGAGACCTTCACCGCCGAGGAGCAGGTCCACGTGCTGGTCGCCGCCCCGGCCCGCGCCATGTCGGTGACGGACGAATCAGCCAATCCCCCGTCCGAATTGCTGGTCGAGGTCCGCCGTGCCGAGCCGAGCCCGCGGGCGGAGCCGACCCTGCCGGAGCCGCTCGCCGAACCGATCCTGGATCTGCGGATCGATGCCGCGACCGCTCGTAGCTACCAAGTGAAGGAGGGGCAGTTCATTCAGATCATCGACGTGGAGGGGCGGCAGTGCTCGGACTTCCTCGCCTTCCACGAGCGCCGTCTCGACGCGGGCATCGAACGGGGTCTCGACGCGACCACGACGCGCTACTTCATGGGCAACGCCTACCCGCAGCCGGGTCTCCACGGGAAGTTCTACGATCAGGATGCCCAGCCGCTGGTCGAGATCGTCCGTGACACGGTGGGCAGGCATGACACGTTCGGCCTGGCCTGCAACGCCAAGTACTACGAGGATCTCGGCTACCCGGGACACGTCAACTGCACGGACAACTTCAACGCCCAGCTCGAGGGGTACGGCATCGCCCGCAGACGCGGGTGGCCGGCGCTGAACCTCTTCTACAACACCGCATTCGACGACGCGAACCTCCTGGTCTTCGACGAGCCGTGGTCGCGGCCCGGGGACTACGTGCTTATGCGAGCGCTGACCGACCTGGTCTGCGCCTCCTCGGCATGCCCAGACGATGTCGATCCGTCGAATGCCTGGGTGCCCACTGACGTTCACGTCCGTGTCTACGATGCGAAACGGAAGTTTTCCATGGCCATCTCCCACCGGGTCACTCCGGACTCCGAGGCGAAACTGACCAAAGAGACCGGGTTCCATCCGAGGATCTCGGCACTGACCAAGCAGCTCACCGAGTACCGGGGCTACTGGCTTCCGTCCAGTTTCGACAACCGCGGTGCGCTCGACGAGTACTGGGCGTGCCGGGAACGCGCGGCGGTGATGGACCTCTCCCCGCTGCGCAAGTTCGAGGTCCTCGGGCCGGACGCGGAGGCCTTGCTGCAGGCCACCGTCACCCGGAATGTCCGCAAGCTTTCGCACGGCCAAGTCGTCTACTCGGCGATGTGCAACGAGACCGGCGGCATGATCGACGACTGCACGGTCTTCCGCCTCGGCGACACGAACTTCCGGTTCGTCGGCGGTGACGAGTACGACGGCATCTGGTTGCGCCGGCAGGCCGACCGTCTCGGCCTGGACCGCGTATGGGTGAAGGACTCCACCGATCAGTTGCACAACATCGCCGTGCAGGGACCGGCGAGCCGGGAACTGCTGAGCGAGCTCATCTGGACCCCGCCCACCCAGCCGGACTTCACCGACCTGACCTGGTTCCGGTTCGCGATCGGCCGGATCGGCGACCACAACGGCATCCCGCTGATGATCTCCCGAACCGGCTACTCGGGTGAGCTCGGGTACGAACTGTGGGTGCACCCCCAGCACGCCCCCGCCCTCTGGGACGCTGTGTGGGAGGCGGGCAGGCCCTACGGCATGCTGCCGCTCGGCCTGGACGCGCTCGACATGCTGCGGATCGAGGCGGGGCTGGTGTTCGCCGGCTACGACTTCTGCGACCAGACCGACCCGTTCGAGGCGGGCATCGGATTCACCGTGCCGCTCAAGACCAAGGAGGACGACTTCGTCGGCCGAGAGGCGCTGCTGTCCCGCAAGGCGCATCCGCAGCGGACACTGGTGGGCCTGGAACTCGCGGGCAACGAACCGGCGGCCCACGGCGACTGCGTCCACGTCGGACGGTCGCAGGTGGGCGTTGTCACCAGCGCCACCCGCTCCCCCATCCTGCGCAAGAACATCGCCCTGTGCCGGATCGCGGTCCAGCACGCCGAGCCGGGCACCGAGGTGGATGTGGGCAAGCTCGACGGTCACCGCAAGCGGATCCCCGCCCAGGTCGTGCGCTTCCCCTTCTACGACCCGGAGAAGCTCCGTCCGCGGAGCTAGTGCCGCGTCAGCCAGGGATGGCCCCGCTCGCCGCCCTGGCACGGCCATCTGCTGCGATGCCCGATCGACCGAGTAGGCCCACTACGAGGCCGATCCGGCGCCTTGCAGCTGACCGCACCAGGTCACCTCGCTTCTACCGGGCAAACCCCGGCTGACGCGGCAATGGCAGGATTCGTGAGTGCGCGTGGCCGTGTTCGCATACGGCCACGCGCACTCACGCACTCCGCCCGATGAGGGTCGCGCGTTCCCGCACCGGGCTCGCCGCGGCGCGCATGGCTCGGGGGGTGAAGCGGGCGGCGGGACCCTGCACGCCGATGATCGCCACCAGGCGCCCCGCGGAGTCCAGAGCCGGGGCCGCCACGGCGTTCAACTCCGGCTCGCGCTCGCCGAGGCTCTGGGCCCATCCCTGGGTGCGGACGTGCTCGAGCTCCTGCTCGAGGTCGGCCCGGTCGGTGATGGTGCGGTCGGTGTAGGCCGTGAGCTCCCCGTCGGGCAGCCTGCCTCCCCAGGCCAAGAAGACCTTCCCCACCGCCGTGGCGTGGGCGACGCTGTTGCGCCCGATGGCCGCCACGCTGCGGACCGACGCGCCGCTCTGCGCGTAATCGACCGTCAGGACGTCGTGTTCGCCGGGCATCGACAGGGTCGCCGTCTCGCCGGTCAGTTCGGTCAGCTCCTCCAGATACGGCCGCGTGAGCGCCCGGAGGTCCAGGTTCTCGCGGGCCGCGCCGGCCAGTTGCAGGATCCGGATGCCGAGCCGGTACCGGCCGCTGGTGGGGAGATGTTGGACGAGCCCGCCCTCCACGAGGGTGGACAGCAACCGGGACACCGTGCTGACGTTCAACCCGGTGCGACGGGCGATCTCGTTGGTGCCGAGATCACCGCGTGCCTCGGCGAGCACGTCCAGCACCGCGATGGCCCGTTGCACCGACTCGACCTGCCGAACGGCTGGTTTCCCTGTCCTCGCCATCGCGACTCCTTTGCGTAAATTCAATTGCCTAGAGGGCAATACTATCCGCCCCCACGCTCCCGCTGCAGCCGTCGGTCGGCAGCCACAGGGGAGCTTGCCCCGTGCCGGGCATTGCCTCAACTCAGCCGGAGACAGCATGCGCTTGGCAGGCATGGACACCCGTCAGGGGCTAGCCCTGATCACCGTCACGCACTAAAATCCAATATGGAGATTGAATCTCCGTCAGGGAAATTCGTTAGGGAAATTCCACGCAACCTCAGAGGTGAGCAGCGTGACCCAGCAGCAGGCGAAGTTCGTGATCATCGGTGCCGGCATCCATGGACTGTCCACGGCGTGGCACCTCGCCCGGCGCTTGAAGGCCACAGGACGGGGCAGCGGCGAGGACATCCTCGTCATCGACAAGACAGGCATAGCCGCCGGCGCGTCGGGCGTCGCCTGCGGCGTCATCCGCAACAACTACTTCCAGCCCGCCATGCGCGAACTGATGGCCCATTCGGTCGACGTCTGGGAATCGGATCCGGAGGCCTTCTCCTACCACCCGGTCGGCTATCTGCAGATCGCCCCGGAGGCGATGCGGGCCGACGTGGGGCAGATCTACGCCGAACAACAGGCGATCGGCTACACCTCCGAACTGATCGACGGCCCCGACGCCTGCCGCAAGTACCTGACCGGCGTGTTCGCCGACTGGCAGGCGCCCGGGGTTTCCGTGGTGCTGCACGAGAAGCGCGGCGGCTACGCCAACAACATCGCCTCCATGCAGGGCCTCGCGGCCAAGGCCCGCGCCGAGGGAGTGACCATCCGGACCCCGGTGACGGTGACCGGCCTGTCGATCGACGGCGGCGCGGTCACAGCGGTGCAGACCGACACCGGCGACATCGCCTGCGAGCATCTCGTCGTCGCCGTGGGTCCGTGGGTGCGGGACATCTGGGCGATGCTCGACCTGCCCAGCCACGTCCCGGTCACCCTGCCCGACGGGACCGTTCGGCAGGACGTTCCGATGTGGACCTACTGGGCCCTCCAGGAGGGCACGCTCGACGTGGATCCGCAGGAGTTCACCGACAACAACGGCGACCTGCCCCCGGTCGTGCACATCGACTCCAGCGAGCCGCTCGTCGACGACGTCGACGGAAGCCTCATCACCGACCGGATGTGGGGCGTCTACTACAAGCCCGACTTCTCCTTCGGCGGCGTACAGGGCGGCGCGTCGCCGCAGCGACTCGACCGGCCCGCCGCCGAGATAGCCGTCGACCCCTATGGCCCCGAGAGCCCGGAGTTCGCCGTCGGCGAGGACTTCATCCGGATGTGGACCTCCGCGCTCGCCCACTGCCACAAGCGCTTCGAGGGCAAGCGATCGCTCTACCGGCGCGAACCCTCCGGCGGGGTGGGCGCGTTCACGCCCGACAGCTTCCCGGTGTTCGACACCTTCCGCCAGAACGCCTATGTGATCGCCGACGCCAATCACGGCTACAAGATGCTCGGGGTGGGCGCGCTGGTGGCCGAGGAGCTCACCGGCACGCCGCAGGCGCTGCTCGAGCCGTTCCGGTTCTCCCGCTACACCACCGGAAAGCTGCACCCCACCAGCAACTCCCCGTTCCCCTGGAGCTGACGGTGGCCGCGATGCCCGACGCACCACAGACCTGGCCGGGGCGCACCGGCCAGGTCCTGGTCGTACAGCATCAACCGGACTGCCCGCCCGGGTACGTGGGAGAACGCCTCGTCCAGCGGGGCGCACGCATCCACCTCGTCGACGCCCGCCGGCCGATACTCCCCGATCCGCGGGCCTACGACCTCGTCGTGTCCCTGGGCTCCTACGAGTCGGCCGCCGACGACTCCCGGCCGTCGGTGCGCCGGGAGTACGACCTCATGGCCGCCGCTGTGGCCTCCGGCGTGCGGTGTTCGGCATCTCGTCGACCGGGCGTCCTCCTGCGCCGTTGGCTCCTGAACGCACGACTCGGGCGGGGTCCGTCGCCGGACCCCGCCCGAGCAGGTGGTCACGCGTGCTTGTGGTCGGACAGGAAAGTCTTCATCGAGTCGTCGAGCTCCTTCCACCACTCGGTGTGGTGCAGGGGGGCCACGGTGCCGGTGCACGGCGAGGAGAAGGAGCGGTCGCGGTAGCCGGTGATGCTCTCTTCCTTGTGGTGCTCCCAGGCGCGGAAGTGCTCCCGGGTCAGGCCGAGGTCGAAGCTGGGGTAGTCGACCTCCTTGTACAGATCGGCCATGTATTCGGCCTGGAAGTCGATCTCGTCGATCGGACCGTCGCAGGCGGCGAGCTTGCTCCGCCACTGCTCGATGTCGGCGGCCATCTCCTGCCGCGACGGCAGCGAGATCCGACCGAGCACGTGGTCGCGCGCATACCAGACCTGACCGTCGAACATGGTGAAGGTGTAGTACTGGTCCTGCATCCCGAGGTACATCATCCTCGGGTTGTCGATCCAGAAGATGCCCTTGTAGAGGTTCTCCGTGTACAGCACGTTGTTCGTGCGGAGGCGGAGGTCGTCGGCGATGAAGCCCAGCGAGTGCTGGTAGCCGGTGCAGAGCACGATCGCGTCGACCCGCTTGCTCGTTCCGTCGACGAAGTGGGCGGTGCTGCCTTCGACCCGGTCCAGCAGCGGCACCTCCTTGATCCCCTCCGGCCACGAGAAGCCCATGGGCTTGCTGCGATAGGAGATGGTGACCGAGTCGGCACCGTACTTCCTGGCCTGCAGCGCGATGTCCTCCGCCGAGTAACTGCTGCCGATTACCAGGAGGTCCTTGCCCGCGAACTCCTGTGCGTCCCGGAAGTCATGGGAGTGCAGGATGCGCCCGGGGAACTGGTCGAATCCCTCGTAGGAGGGCATGTTCGGGGTCGAGAAGTGTCCGGTTGCGACGATGACGTAGTCGAACTCCTCGGTCCGCGTCGTGCGGTCCTCCCGGTTCTCCACGGTCACCGAGAACTTCCGCCTCGCGTCGTCGTGGGAGATCCTACGCACGGCCGTGTTGAACTGGATGAACCGGCGCACGTTGTTCTTCTTCGCGCGGCCGGTGATGTAGTCGTAGAGCACTTCCCGGGGCGGGAACGACGGGATCGCCTTGCCGAAGTGCTCGTCGAAGGTGTAGTCGGCGAACTCGAGACACTCCTTCGGCCCGTTCGACCACAGGTAGCGGTACATGCTCCCGTGTACCGGATCCCCGTGCTCGTCAAGACCGGTGCGCCAGGTGTAGTTCCACAACCCTCCCCAGTCGCTCTGCTTCTCGAAACAGACGATCTCCGGTACGTCAGCACCCTGCGCCCGCGCTTCCTCGAAGGCGTGCAACTGCGCGAGGCCGCATGGCCCGGCGCCGACGACGGCAACTCGTGCTGCCATATGGTCCTCCTCCACCTGTCCGCTGTAACCGGCCCCTATGTTTCGTGAGATGAGACTTTGTTCACTCGAAGTGGATAGTATCGAGGTGTCCACGGGCTGTCCAGAGAAGCCGCGAGCACAGGAGGTCGGATGAACGCGAGGGTGATCGACGGAGCGAAGATCGCCAGGGCCGTCCGGGAGCGGGTCGCCCGTGAGGTGGCGGCCCTCCCGACGCCGCCGGGACTGGCCACCGTCCTGGTCGGCGACGACCCGGCTTCGGCCGTCTACGTGAGCAGCAAACGCAAGCAGTGCGTGCAGGCGGGGATCCGCGACCTCCACCGGCATCTGCCGGGTGACACCACACAGGAGGAACTGGTCGACGTGATCTCCGGCCTCAACGCCGACCCCGCGGCGTCGGGCATCCTGCTGCAGTTGCCGCTGCCCGGCCACCTCGACGCGCAGGCGCTCATCCACCGGATCCACCCGGACAAGGACGTGGACGGACTCACCGAGGTCAGCGTGGGACGACTGGCCACCGGACACCCCGGGCTGCGTCCGTGCACCCCGTCCGGGGTGATCGAGCTGCTCGACGCCGCGGAGATCCCCATCGCCGGCGCCGAGGCGGTCGTTGTCGGACGTTCGCCGCTGGTGGGCCAACCCTTGGCGCAGCTTCTGCTGCAGCGGGATGCCACGGTCACCGTGTGCCACTCCCGCACCAGTGACCTGGCCGCGGTCTGCCGCCGCGCCGACATCCTCGTCGCCGCGGCCGGCGTACCCCGACTCATCGGCGCCGATGCCGTCAAGCCGGGCGCCACGGTGATCGACGTGGGGATCCACCGGGGAGAGGACGGGCTGTGCGGCGACGTCGACTTCGAGACGGTCCGCAAGGTCGCGGGTGCCATCACCCCCGTCCCGGGCGGCGTGGGCCCGATGACCATCGCCATGCTGCTGGCCAACACCGTGACCGCGGTGAGGAGGCAGTCCGGATGGGCCGGATCACCCAGCGGCACCGCGTCGTCCGCGTAACCGACCAGGACAGGTGGCCCGCCCCGACGTCCTTGCCGGATTCCTTGCGGGCGGGCCAGTCCGTGTTCGAGCGGACCGGCGATCTGCACGCCGCGGGATTGTTCACCGCGGACGGCGAGCTGCTGTGCCTGCGCGAGGACGTCGGCAGGCACAACGCCGTGGACAAGGTGGTCGGCTGGGCACTCCGCGAAGGCCGGTTGCCCGCCCGGGCGGCATCCTCCAGGTCAGTGGGCGCGCATTGTCCGAGTTGACGCAGACGGCGCTGACGGCGGGCATCCCCGTGCTGTCGGCGGCGTCGGCGCCCTCGTCGCTCGCCGTCGAACTCGCGACGGACGCCGGGATGACCCTCGTCGGCTTCGCCCGCGGCGGCTCGATGAACGTCTACGCCGGGCACCGGCGCCTCGCACCCGCTGCGATGGCGCCGTAGGTACGGCAGGGGGGACTTCTCCCCTGCCGCAGGAAAGCCGCCATGCGCAGACTTCAGCCAGTGACCGAGGAGTTGAGCACGATGAACAGTCTGGGGGGGGAACGTGGGTGACGCCATGACCGACAGGGGCCGGAGATTCTTCGTCGTCGACCGGGTGCTGCCCGCGGTCGGCGAGCCCGACCTGCAGGCCGCACAGCGCGCCCTCGACGAAGCAGGCAGGCGCCTGAGTGCCGACGGGGAAGCCGACGGGGAATGGGTGCGCTGTGTGCACAGCACCTACGTACCCTCCCAACGTCGCTGGCTCTGCCTGTTCGCCGCGTCCAGCGCGCAGGTGGTCCGGCTGGCGCACGAGATCGCCCAGATCCCGGTCTCCCGCGTCGACGAGGCGGTGGAACTGCCCGTCGAGCAGTCGCAACCCACCTGAGCGGCAAGTCTTGCCGCCGACCGTGACCGCCGTTACCGTCCGAGGCTATGCCCGCATCGTCCGCACCGCACCGCGCGGGCAACCTGCCCGCGCAACTGACCAGCTTCGTCGGCCGACGACGGGAAGTCACCGAGATCAAACGGCTGCTCACCGAATCCCGGCTGGTCACCCTGACCGGAGTAGGTGGCACGGGCAAGACCAGGTTGTCCTTGCGCGTCGCCGCCGATCTGCACCGCGCGTTCCCCGACGGCGTGTGGTTCGTCGAGCTGGCGGCGCTGGAGGACCACGCCCTGCTGACCCAGACGATCGCCAGCACCCTGGGCCTCCACGACCGCACCGTACGGTGGCCGATATCCGCGCTCGCCGAGTTCCTCAGCACCAAGCACATGCTGCTGGTGCTCGACAACTGCGAGCACCTGCGCGACGCCTGCGCGGTGCTCGCGGGCACAGTGCTGCGGGCCGCCCCCGGGCTGCGCATCCTGGCCACCAGCAGGCAGGCGCTCGGCCTGACCGGGGAGCACATCTTCCACGTCCCCACTCTGTCGGTGCCCGAGAGCGACCGCCCGCCGCCGCTGGAGGCGCTGGGGCGCTACGAGGCGGTGAACCTCTTCCTGGCCAGGGCCGCCGCCGTGCAACCGGGCTTCGCGCTGACCGAGGACAACTACGAGGCCGTGGTCAAGGTGTGCCGGCAACTCGACGGGCTCCCCCTGGCGATCGAGCTGACCTCAGTGCGCCTGCGCGCCCTGTCGATCGAGGAGATCCTGCAGCGGCTGGAGAACCGGTACCAGCTGCTGACCGCGGACAGCCCCGGCGTGCTTCCCCGCCACCAGACGTTGCGTGCCCTCATCGACTGGAGCAACGACCTGTGCTCCGAGCAGGAGCGCACACTGTGGGCCCGGCTGTCGGTCTTCTCCGGCGGGTTCGACCTCCCGGCCGTCGAAGCCATCTGCGCCGGGGGCGACATCGACGACATCGTCCTGCTCGACGTGTTGGCCGCCCTGGTCGACAAGTCCCTCGTCATCGCCGAGGAGCAGGACGGGCGCGTGCGCTACCGCATGCTGGAGACCATCCGCGAATACGGTCAGGAGCGCCTGGCCGAGTCGGGCGACGAGCCCGCGGTCCAGCGCCGCCACCGGGACCACTTCGCCGCCCTGGTCGATCAGGCCTGCGCCGAGTGGTGCCGACCGGACCAGCAGCGTCTGCTGAACCGGGTCCTGCGCGAGCACAACAACATCCGCGCTGCGCTCGAGTTCTCGCTCTCCGAACCCGGCGGCGCCGAGTCGGGCCTGCGGATGGCGGGCGCCCTGTGGTTCTTCTGGATCGCCACCGGGCTGACCGGTGAGGGGCGGCGGTGGCTCGAGCGCCTCCTGGAACTGGACGTGACGGCGGGGCACGCCAGGGCTCGCGCGCTGTGGGTGTGCGCTTATTTGTGCGTCATCCAGGAGGACATCCAGTCAGCCCAGCCGATGATCAAGGAATGCCGGCGACAGGCCGAGCAGATCGGCGACGCGGGCGCCGCGGCCTGGGCGGTCCAGCTCGCCGGCATGGCCGCCATGTCCGTGGGCGAACTGACCGAAGCCCGCGCACACCTGGAAGCCGGGCTCGAGCAGCACCGGGCATGCGCGAACGAGGTCGGGTTCCTGGACACCTGCTTCTACCTGGTCGCGGTCACCGCGCTGCAGGGAGAGCTGCACCGCGCGGCGCAACTGTGTGAGGAGGCCCTGGCGCTGTGCGACTCCCACGGCGAGCGGTGGCTGAAGTCCTACATGCTGTGGGACCTCGGCCTGGTCGCCTGGCAGCTGGGCGACAGCGCGCGCGCAGCCGCATCGGGCCGGGAGAGCCTGCGGCTGGCCCGCGAGTTCAACGAACAGTGGGCGATAGCCTTCTGCCTGGAGATCCTGGCCTGGACCGCGCACGCGGAGCTCAAGCACCGGCGCGCCGCCCAGCTGCTGGGCTCCGCCGACAGCATCTGGCGGCGTATCGGAGCTCCCCTGTTCGGCATACGTCAGCTGCTGCGCTATCACGAGCAGTGTCAGGAGGGGGTGCGGACAGCGCTTGGCTCCCGGTTCGACGCGGAGTTCCGGAGCGGGAACACGATGGGACTCGAGCGTGCGATCGCCCTCGCGCTGGGCGAGCCCGACCCGCAGCAGGGCCAAGCCAGTAACGGCTCCCAGGCCACCGCCACGCTGACGCCCCGGGAGCTGGAAGTGGCGCAGCTGATCGCGAAGGGCCTGAGCAACAAGGACATCGCGGCCAAACTGGTCATTGCCCGACGCACCGCTGAGGCCCACGTCGAGCACATCCTCAGCAAGCTCGGCTTCTCCTCCCGCGCCCAGGTCGCCGCGTGGGTGGCCGAGGCGCGACCGGCGGAGGACGACCCGGTCACGCGCTCCTGAGCCGCGGGACCACGGCATGGGGAGCCCTTTAGGTATGTCCCTAGGTGTTTGCACCGTACTCCGCGCCAGGTGATCCACGCCACACTGAGGCTTCAGCGGCGCTCCGGCGCCCCGGCGCCCACCCAGCGGAACCAGCCCTGTGGAGGACACGTGCTCGTTGACTCACCCACGCTCCCCGTCTCTGGACTCGCGGCCACCGGCATCGGCATCCGGGACCGGGAGGACGCCGACAACCCACGCACATCCTACGAGTTCCAGCAGGGCATCCAGCATCTCGCGAGCGGCGTCACCGTGGTGACCTCGAGCGACGACGACGGCCACTGGTACGGCGTCACATCAACATCCGTGTGCCCACTGGGCATCGACCTGCCGACCCTGGTCGTGTGTATCGGCCGACGCAGCAGGATCGGCCGGGAACTGGGCCGTACGAGGCGGTTCTGCGTAAACATCCTGTCGCGGGAGCAACGCCCAGTGGCCGAGGCGTTCGCCGGCGCATGCGGCGTCGAGGCCGATCGGTTCCGCCACGGTCACTGGTCCTCCGGGACCACCGGCTCCCCCGTGTTGGCGGACGCACTGTCCTCCATCGAGTGCACCGTCGACCTGGTCTACGGCTACCCCGATCACCTGGTCGTCATCGGCAGCACCCAGCACGTGGCAAACTGCGCAGACGGCGCGGAGCCGCTCGTCTACGTCTCACGGCGGTACGGTCATGTCCGGCCGAGCGGCATCGGGATCGCCTCTGCTCTCTGATGGGCTGCGCTCGGAGAGGCCGATGACACTCACGCAACTCCGCACCTTCCTCGCAATGGTGGAGGCAGGGTCCGTACAGGCAGCCGCCAAACAGTTGTTCGTCACACAGTCCGCCGTGTCGGCGTCGGTCACCGCGCTGCAACGCTCCCTGGGCATCCAGCTGGTCCGGCGGGACGGCCGCGGCTTGGACTTGACCGACGCAGGTGTCATCTACGCCGACTACGTCCGCCGTATGCTCGGACTGCTCGATGAGGCGAGCATCGCAGCAGCGGCCCAGGCCGACCCCGAAAGGGGCCTGCTGCGCATGGCGGCCGTGACCACGGCGGGCGAGGAGATCCTGCCACGCCTGCTGGCCAGTTTCCGCCGCCTGCACCCCCATATCGGCATCCAGCTGGAGGTGGGCAACCGGGAACGAGTGCGCGCCCTGCTGGACCGCCGCGAAGTGGACCTGGTGCTCAGCGGCAGGCCGACTCCGAGCAAGGAGATCACGGTGCTCGGCATCCGGCCCCATGAGCTGATCATCGTCGCCTCGGCCGAGGCCGCGCACCACAACGGGCAACACGACCTGCTGGAGTGGGCCGACCAGCAAACCTGGCTCCTGCGCGAGAAAGGCTCGGGGACCAGGGACATCACCGACAAGTTCCTGGCCACCCTGGAACTGGCCCGCCCGCCCCGCACGCTGACAGTCGGCTCCAACGCGGCCATCCGCCAGGCGGTGATCGCCGGGCTCGGGGCCACGCTCATCTCCCGGGACGCGGTCAGCCGGGAGCTCGGAGACGGCAGCCTGGTCGAAGTCGCGCTCTCTGGCACTCCGTTGCCCCGAGACTGGCACCTCACGGCGAATCCGGGGACACTGCCGGCCACGGCAGCGGCACTGGTACAACACGCGCTCACGACAGGGGAGTTCCAGGCACCTCACCCGCGGGCCGTCGATGCCGTCCCCGAATAGGGCACGGACTGTCCGTTGGCGATCCCCACCCCCGGAAACTCCTCACCTCACGCTGCCGCAAGCGGGGGGCATCCGATGTTCGATCAGAACTCCGAGGAGTGCTGACGCCATGAACAGCAGCATGGCGGGGTGGGTGTGGGCAGGGCTGCCTCCAGCAGCTGCTCCAGCCGCTGGACCGCACGCGAGCGTACCCGGGTGACGGTGGTGCGGGCCCGGGTCAGGTCACGGAGCTCGCGGAACGGGAGCGGCGAGGCGCGCAGGAGGACCGGACAGGCCGTGGGCACCGAGCCGGACCAGCCAGGCCGCATCCGAGACATCGGTCTTGCGGCGGGCAGGTTCGTGACCTGCCTCGCGTTGACCAGGATGACGTTCGGATCCTCGGCCAACAGGTAGCAGAAGGGTTTGGACGGCCGCACACGATGGCACCCCCAGCTGGCCGGCAGTGACGAGATAGGTACTGATCTCGGTACTCCTCCCGTGCCCCTGAATAGGCCCGCAACGTCATCGTGGTCACGTCCAAACTCGTCGGGCGGCCAGAGTCGAGGCACCACGATGTATATCGAGTCGTACATTCCCAAGGCGAGTATGAGTACGTTGCGCGGTCGGATGGCTGGTCTGCCGGAGTGGGACCGCTGTGCGGTGATGGGCGTGGTAAACGTCACACCCGATTCGTTCTCGGACGGCGGCCACTGGTTCGACACCGACGACGCGCTCAAGCACGGGCTGGACCTCGTCGCCGACGGGGCCGACCTCGTGGACGTCGGCGGCGAGTCGACCCGGCCCGGAGCCTCCCGGGTGGACGAGGACGAGGAGCTGCGCCGGGTCATCCCGGTGGTCCGCGGCCTGGCCGCGGAGGGCGTGGTGGTGTCCGTGGACACCATGCGCGCCTCCGTCGCCGAGCGGGCGATCGCCGCCGGAGCGAGGCTGATCAACGACGTGAGCGGCGGCCTCGCGGACCCCTCGATGGTGCCCGTGGTGGCCGCGGCGGGCGTCCCGTTCGTGGTGATGCACTGGCGTGGATTCAGCCAGGACATGAACAGCCGTGCCGTGTACGGGGACGTCGTCGCCGAGGTCCTGGCAGAGCTCCGGCAGCGGATGGACGCCGTGGTCGACGGGGGCGTCGCCCCGGAGCGAATCATTGTCGACCCGGGCCTGGGCTTCGCCAAGCAGGCCGAGCACGACCTCGCGCTGCTGGCCCGTCTACACCGGCTGCACGGCCTGGGCCGACCGCTGCTGGTGGCTGCCTCGCGCAAGCGGTTCCTGGGCCGGGTGCTGGCCGGCGAGAAGGGCACCCCACCGCCGACGCAGGAGCGGGATGCGGCGACGGCCGCCGTGTCCGCGATTGCGGCCCACGCGGGTGCCTGGGCCGTACGGGTGCACGAGGTACGGGCGACGGCGGACGCGGTGCGGGTGGCGCGAGCCATCGAAGGCGCAGCGGCCGAGGGCGAACCGCCCCGGTGAAACTGATCCCTTGACGCCAATGGCAGCCAGAGTCCGGCGCGGCTGATGCGCATCAACCACGTCGGCGCCCCGGCACCTGCGGCACAGAAAGCGCACGACGAGCGCGGGCAAGGAGGCGCACGTGGACGCGCACCCGTCTCCAGTCCCGCAGGCGGCAGGCATCGTGTCGACCCCGAACTGCTCGGAGAGACCCTCAAGCATGCGCGCAAGCTCCTTCACCTGCGACTTGTCACGAGGACCCTCGGCCTCAAGCGCCCAGCGCAACTCGGCGCACTTCTTCGCCCACTTCCGCCGCTGCCGGTCAGCGCCCCTCCCCTCAAGGATGGAGACGGGCCAGCCACGCTTCCGGGGCTGGCTCTTCGGTGAAGTCGAGTCCGTACGGAATGCTCATGGCTGCCAGGTATCTATTTCCTCATCCGGACTGATCCGGATGGTGCGGGCGAATTCATCGATATCATCGAGGACCCGGAGGATTCGGCCGGCGTCGGGATCGGCCAGGATGATCAGGACGTCCGCGGCTTCCGTGCCCTTCTCGTAGCGCCAGGCATAACGGAGGCCGACGTGGACCTCGTTGCTGTCCTCCTCCTGGTAGTAGCGCAGCACCCGCAAGCCGGCTCCCAGATGCGGGGAGTCGAATTCCTCGACGATGGGGGGCTCGATGGCGTAGCTCGCATCCGCGTGGGTCAGCGCACGCAGTGCCGTTTCCCGGTCTTCGCCCTCCTCGATCTCGACCAGGTCGACATACGCCGGAAGCGGTATGTCCCTCGGGTGCGGGAGGTGCAGGAGAACCTCGAACCCCGGAAAGGCCGCGGGAGCCCTGTCTGCGTACATCAAGAGGATGTTGGCCAGCAGGTCGACTTCGCCCGGTTCCGGCCTCTCCTTCGGGAATTCCGCCCACAAGGCTTCGGCATAGGTGCGTGCCCACGCCACCGGCGACTGTGCCGCTTCGACGCCCTCAAGGCCCGGTTCCGGCCACATGAGAGGGATTCGGATCCAAGGGCCCAGGTGCATCGCGTGCTTGACGTTGAGCCAACTCATGCATAACTCCACTTGAAGTTACCAACCACCGCGTCGAACAACTCGACAAGTACTCCGGTGAATTCACTGTCGAGGTCGCCGTCGCCGGGTGTGGAGAAGTTGATGCTGATCCAGCGACCGGGATCGTCGGCGACGGGGATCACGTACTCGACCCGGTGGGCCGGCATAGCGGTCTGCTGTACGGCCTCGGGCGCCGAGCGCAGCTTTTCCGCGTCGGGAGTGGAGCGGTAGGAGCGGCGGAGGGCCGGTGCCCCCGCCACTTCGACCTTCTTCGCCGTTCCGCCGGGGACGTCCTCGTTGGCCAGTTGAGCGATCACTGCCTGCGGAGGAGCCGAACGGTCTTGGCCGATCGGCATCTCGGCGACGATGAACGAGGCCATGAGAAAGATCCCCCCGCGCGGATGCACGGGGAGGTAGAGGTCAAGGCCGCCGTTTCTCCTGGCCGCACGGGCCTGCTTCTCGATCTGGCGGCGCATGTCCAGCCGGAAGCGCATCGCATCGTCTCGGGGGATACCCTCCGGGACTTGCCCCATGTGCGAGAAGAGGACCTTCTCGAGTGCTTCCTTTGTGCCGTTGCGCAGGGGTATGCGGACCCAACCGGGTGGCAGGACGAGCTCGTAGCCACGGGGAGCGGTCCCCTCAACGGGTGATGGCTGCTGCTCTAGGTCGGACGTGCTCACGCGGACGCCCGCTTCTTCAGCTGCCGGTCGCCCATCAGGATCGCCAGGGAGGAGAGCACCGAAATCACCGCCAGCAAGCTGTAGCCGATGGCCCCGATGATGTTCCAGAGCAGGTACATGCCGGCAACGATCTTGATCGTCTGGGAGAAGTTGGAACCCGTCCGCGGGTTACGGATGAGTTCTCGGTTCCTGATAAACAGGACCAGCATCAGCACAGGTGAAATCATCAACGGCCACACCGCGTAATCGTAGGTGAGCCAGTCCATGCCGCCGTACTTGCTGCCGAGGTCCTGGAAGGCGAAGCAGAGGATCGGCACCAATGTGCACGCAGCAAGGAATTTCATCGCCCGGGATTCCTCTGGACTTTTCGCCGGAATTGTTGCCACTGTCTCTTCCACTCCCTAGAAATTTAGCTTCGAATTTCGCCATGCCGGTTGCCGTCGGCCGCATCTCACTCAGGGGTGGTCACCAGCGGCTCCCAACTTCACGCGTCAGGACATCCTTGGCATTGCCATACTGGTCCGCGTAGGGGCCCTTTTCCCCGAGCTTGTCCCCCACGTCCACCGCGGTGGCAGCCCCGTAGTTCAGCTTGAACTTCAGTGCTGCCTTGTCCATCGCGTCGGCCGCCTTCACCACCTCGGGATTCCCGCCGAATTCGGCCCGCATCGCCTTGGCGAACTTGCTCGCGCTGGCGACCTCCCCCTCGCCCGTCAGCAGGCGTTCCATCCGGCTCGTCCCGGGCGTTGTCTCCTTCGACCCGATCTGGCGCAGCGCCCGTTGTGCTCGGATTGCTTTCGCGCCGCGGGCCGAGTCGGCGCCGTACCGCATGACGTTCTTGTTGAGCAGCTTGCGCAGATTCGCGTACCGCTCGAACCGCCCGGCCCTGGTGGTGGCCTTGAGGGTTGTTGATGCGGCCTTTAGGCCCTTCATCGCGACGCTGCCGACCCCCAACGTCGCCAGCGCGAAGACGTCCATGGCGACGTCCGCCCAGTTCCCGTCCCCGGAGAGGGCCAACATCGTGTGCCCGACGCCGACGAGCGCCGTGAGACCGATGGTGGTCACCGTGATGAGAGTCGCCAGCCATCCGACCGGCGTGAAGAGGAGGGCGACGACCCCGATGATCGTCGCTGCCCAACTCAGGACTTCAATAACGGTTTTGATCGTATCCGCGTTCTCGTGCACCCAGTCCTTGAAGTCCTCCCAGCCGCTGTCCTTGATGATGTCCGAGATGTCATCACCGATGTTGTCGGCGTAGTGCTGGGCGCGGGTGTCGCGGTCGGAGGTAACGTCGTTCAGCTGCTTGTGGTACGACGCCAGGTGGCTGTCGGGGTCGGAGTCTTCCGGCTTCTTGTCGCCGTCCTTCTCCGCCTGGGCTTCCTGCTTCTTCACCTCGGCAGCGTGTTCCTCGTCGGCCCGCTTTGCGGCTCTGAGGATCCCGTCCGCCCGCTCCTGGAAACCCTCCAGGTCGTTGGCCCAGTTGCCGAGGTCACCGACCACGCGTTCGTAACGGCCCGCCGTCTCGCGGAAGTGCTTCTCCAGCTCGCCGGACTTCTCGCGGATCTTGTCGGCGTACTTCCCCTGCAGCGCATCGCCGTCCTCGGCCTGGCGCAGGATGCGGGCCTGGTCGCGGAGGGTCTTGGCGAGGTCCTTCATCTTGGTGACCTCGTGCCGGATGTCCTCCGGATCGCCGGGGACCGGATCCTTCTCCGCCAGCGGGTGCCAGTCGACCGGTCGCCGCCTGCCCCTACCTGTTCCCATCGCTTACTTTCCCCCGTTTTTCCCGTTCTTCTCGGTCACGTTCTTCAAGTCGAGGTCCTGCTTCTCGAAGCTCTTGAGCGCGCCCTCTACGTGCTTCCCCAAGTCCCTGACGCTGGCCAGCAGTTCGCGTCGATAGTTGTCCCAGTTGGTGACGAACTCGTCCATCTTTCCGGCGATGCTGTCGTGGCCCCAGATGTCGCGTATATCGTCACGGTGGTCGTTGATGTCCTCCAGGACCTTCCTGATGTGCCGGAGATTGCTCTTCGAAGATCCCAGCAGTGCGTAGTCGACAACCAGCCGGTCGTGGCCGCCCATGTGTCCCCTCCCTTTGCCTTACATGTTCAACAGGCTCACGTTCCGGCTCAACCCGCCGGCACC
>NZ_JBUEGC010000074.1:0-17957 GCF_054963655.1 Streptomyces sp. HSS9-12
TGGGCGGCATGAGCCGCTTGATGTGCTCCAGCGCGTCCTGCCCTGGGCCGACTTGATGCGTGACTGCGCCCGCCGGGGCATGCGCCCCCGGTGCTGGCGTTCTTTGACTTTCCGGCCGAGCACTGGATCCACCTGCGGACCACGAACCCGATCGACTCGACCTTCGCCACCGTCCGGCTGCGGACCAAGTCACCCGCGGCGCTGGCTTCCGCACCGCCGCCCTGGCCATGGTCTTCAAGCTCGTCGAGTCCGCCCAGCAACGGTGGCGGGCCGTGAACGCGCCCCACCTTGTCGCCCTCGTCCGCGCCGGAGCCCGCTTCGAACACGGCCGGCTCGTCGAACGCCCCGAGGCGGTCGCGGCGTGAGCACCCTCGCGGCCCAGGCCATCAGCACCAAGCGGCTGGAGCTGCTAGATCTCTCATTCCGTGGAGCCACCCACCTTCACCCGAGCACGAGCAAGATGATCCCAGCCAGGGTCGCATAAGCCGCGCCGTCTGGGCATCCCGACCGTGGCCGACCGCGTGGTACAGGCGTCCGCGAGATCTCGCATCAGGCCTGATTGGTCCGAGTCCGGACTTGGCGGGTACAAGTGCTGGCTTGCGCTGATGAAGGCGTTCGTACGGCTCCGCCCCGCTCGGGACGGAGCCGTACCGTTACACCACCGCAGCGCGTCAAGGCAGGAACGCCTCCCCCGCGGCGGTGCCCGCGGGGAACCTCCGGTCGAGCTCGGCGAGTTCATCTGCGAACAGCCGGACCCGGACGGCAGCCATGTTCTCGCGGAGATGCGCTGGGTTGCGGGTGCCGGGGATAGGGATCACGCCCCGGGCGAGGAGCCAGGCAAGCGCGAGCTGTCCGGTGGTGCACCCCTTGGCCTGGGCGAGCTCACGCAGCGGGGCGAACCGGTCGCTGTTCACCGGGAGGCTCTCGGCCGCGAACCTGGGGTTGCGGGAGCGGAAGTCCGTGCGCGGTACCTCGGCCACGGCGCCTGCCAGGTACCGGTCATCGGCGAGGAACCCGCTGCCCAGCGGTCCCCAGGCCACGAAGCCGACGTCCAGCTCATTGCAGGCGGGAATCAGTTCGGCCTCGGCCTGCCGGCTGAACAGCGAGTACTCGAACTGCACGGCTGCGATGGGGTGGACAGCAGTTGCCTTGCGCAACTGCGGCACGTCCACGTTGGACAGCCCGAGGTGGCGCACCTTGCCCGCAGCCACCTGTTCAGCCATGGCGCCGACGGTCTCCTCAATAGGCACCTCCGGGTCCGGGAAGTGGAGATACCACAGGTCCACGTGGCTGGTGCCGAGGCGCCGCAGGCTGGCGTCGATGCTCGCCCGCACGTGCGTGGGGCTGCCGTCCACGAACAGCCTCATGCGGTAGCCGGCCCGGACCGGCCGGCCCTGGCCGGGTCCGACGTAGCCGAATTTGGTGGCCAGGACGACCTCTGCGCGCCGGCCCGCTACCGCCTGGCCGACCAGTTCCTCGTTGTCCCCGGCCCGGCCGTAGGCGTCTGCGGTGTCGAGGAAGGTGACTCCCTCGTCGAGGGCCTGGCGGATGAGGTTTTCCGCCTCCCGCCGGCCCACCTCTCCGTACACACCCGACAGGCCCATCGTGCCCAGGCCGATCGGCGAGACCTCCAGATCCGCCCCGAGCCGCGTCACGACCGGACCCCGGTGATCGCCGCGAGCACGGTTGGCGAGCCCTGGACGGCGGTGCGCTGCATGTGGTGCAGCACGCTGCGGATACCGCCCAGTTCCTCGCCACCGCCGGCACGGCCGGGGCCACCGTGTACGGCGTGCGGCAGCGGCGAGCCGTGTCCGGTCGACTCGTCGGCGTCCTCGCGGTCGAGTACGAGCAGTCGGCCGTGCCACGGCGCCGCGCCCAGCACCACCTCGTGGGCGAAGTCCTGGTCATGGGTGACCACCGAGCCGACCAGGCTCCCCTCACCCCGGGCGGCCAGCGCGACCGCGTGTGCGGCCCCGTCGTAGGGCAGCAGGGTGCTGACCGGGCCAAACGCCTCCACCTCGTGCGGCTCCGGGCGATCGGGTTCGTCGCAGCGCAGCAGCAGTGGCGGTAGGAACGCGCCGCGCTCGCGGTCGGCGTCCACCAGGTCGAACCGGTCCGGGTCGCCGTGCACGACCCGGGCGGCGGCGGTGAGTGCCTTGACGGACCGGAGTACCTCGTCCCGCTGGCCCAGGCCGGCCAGTGCCCCCATGGTGACCGAGGGGTCGGCCGGGTTGCCGACCGTCACCTCGGCCAGCTTCGCCCCCACCGCTTCCTCCACCTCGTCGATCAGGGCGGCCGGTACGAGGGCCCGCCGGATCGCGGTGCACTTTTGCCCTGCCTTGACGGTCATCTCGGTGACGAGCGCTTGCGTGAACAGGTCGAACTCGGGCGTACCGGGGACCGCGTCCGGCCCGAGGATGGAGCAGTTCAGCGAGTCGGCCTCGGCGTTGAACCGAACGGCGTTGCCCGCCACCGCGGGGTGGGCGCGCAGTGTCCTGGCGGTCCTCGCGGAGCCGGTCACGCTGAGCAGGTCCTGCCCGGTGAGCGCGTCGAGCAGGCCGTCCGGGCGGCCGCAGACCAGCTGCACCGCTCCCTCGGGCAGGATGCCTGACTCGATGATCCGCCGAAAGACGAGCTCGGTGAGGTAGGCCGTCTGGCTCGCGGGCTTCACCACCGAGGGGACTCCGGCGAGCAGGGCGGGGGCGAGTTTCTCCAGCATTCCCCACACCGGGAAGTTGAACGCGTTGATCTGGACGGCCGCGCCACGCCGTGGCACGTGCATGTGCCGTACGCCGAAGGTGCCCTGCTTGCCGATCTGCTCGATGTCGCCGTCGGGGAGGACATGGCCGTCGGGAAGCTCCTTAACCCCCTTGCTGCCGTAGACGAACAGCACGGCGATGCCACCGTCCACGTCGAAAACCGAATCGCGGTGGGTCGCACCGGTGCGGGTCGACAGCTCGCGGAACTCGGCGGCGTACTGGGTCAGGTGCTTGCCCAGCGCTTTGAGCAGACCTGCTCGCTGGTGGAAGGACAGTTCGCGAAGGGCTGGTCCGCCCACCTCACGGGCGTACCGCAGAGCGGCGTCGGCGTCGATACCCTGGGTCGAGATCCGGGCCACTTCGACGCCCGTGGCGGCGTCGAGCAGCGTCCGGCCCTCGTCGAGCGAGCTGTACCAGTCACCGTTGATGTAGCTCTGCAGTTTCGCAGCCACGAGCGGTTCACCTTCCGTCAGGGGTTCACGGGGATTCAGCGGTCGACCCGGCGCAGCTCGCTCCGGTAGCGGGCGCCCGCGTCGATGTAGCTCTGCACGGCGTAGTCCATCCAGGACGGGTCGATCTTCGTCTCCCGCAGGCGCACCGGGACGCCCAGCGCCATCGTGTCCGGGGGCACCTCGAAGTCCTCGGGCACCAGCGCGGAGGCACCGACCACCGCACCCGTGCGCACCACCGCGCGGTTCAGCGTGACTGAACCGGATCCGATGAGGCAGCGGCGCTCCACGGTGCAGCCCTCCAGGTGCGCGTTGTGGCCCACCACGCACTCCGGCCCGATCACTGTCGGCCAGTCCGGGGTGGTGTGTAGCACGGTGCCGTCCTGGATCGATGTCCGCGCACCCACCTCGATGCGGCCGCCGTGGTCCCCGCGCAGCACCGCGCCGGGCCAGATGGTGGCTTCCTCGCCGATCGAGACGGCCCCGATCACGACAGCGTCCGGGTGCACGTAGGCGCTGGGATGAATCTTCGGCTCATCGGGTCCGAGTGCGTAGATCGGCACGATTCGTTCCTCGCTCGTCCTGAACAGAGGGCAACTCCAGGCCGATTTTCTACATTGGACCGTCGATACGTCAAGATAAAGTATACTGATGGGGAGGCGGCCACGCGCACCGAAGCTGAGCATTACCCTGGTGCCGCATGGTGACGTGATACGTCAGCACAGATCACGGTGAGGGAGGTGGAGAACGATGGCGGATATGGCCGGGCAGGGCGCCGGCCGGCGGTCGCGTATCGACCGCGCTCCGGCCAAGGGCGCGCGGCCGGTGGTCAGCCGACGCCGTGAGGTCAGCCACGCCAGCGCACGGTCGCTCCTGATGACCCTGCTCGGCGAGTACGTCCTGCCACGCGACCGCCCGGTGTGGACATCGGTCCTGGTGGACGCGCTGGCGGCCTTCGACGTCGAGGAGAAGTCGGCCCGGCAGGCCCTTGCCCGCACCGCCGCTGAGGGCTGGTTGGTATCCGAGCGGGTGGGGCGACGGGTCCGCTGGGCGCTGACGCCACCCGGGCGCAGGCTGCTCACCGAGGGCGCCCGCCGTATCTACGAGTTCGGCAGCGTCGAGCAGCCGTGGGACGGCAAGTGGCTGGTGGTGCTGGTGTCGGTGCCGGAAGCCAAGCGCGACCTGCGGCACCGGCTGCGCACCCAGCTCACCTGGGCCGGGTTCGGCTCGCCCGAGGCCGGCGTCTGGATCACTCCCCACACCAGTCGCGAGGCCGAGGCGTTGAACGTCCTGAAAGAACTTGAGCTCGCTCAGGACGCGATGTCCTTCACCGCCGTCTACGGGGCGGTGGGCAACGAGGACGCGATGGTGGCCCGCGCCTGGGACCTCAGCGAGCTGGAAGAGCGCTACGAAGAGTTCATCGACGAGTTCACCGGGCTGAATCCGGTCGACGGGGCCGCGGTCCTGCAGGCCCAGACCCGGCTGGTGCACGAGTGGCGTCGGTTCCCCTTCCTCGATCCGCAGCTGCCGAGCGAGCTGCTGCCGGCGAACTGGAGCGGCACCAAGGCGGCCGAACTGTTCCACCGCAAGCACATGGACTGGCGCCCGGCCGCGCAACAGCACTGGAACGAGCTGGTTTCCGAACACAGCTCGGGCTGAGCGCGGTTCACCGGCCCCGCCGGGACCTGCGGTGGAGGAAGGCGTCCATGCGGGCGAACTTCTCCTCGTCTTCGAACAGCACCGCCTGCGCGACCAGGTCCAGTTGTGGGTGCGCCGCCTCCGGGGCGTCCACGGCCAGCTTCGTCAACCGCAAGGCGATCGCCGATCCTCGCAGGATCCCGTCGACGACCTCGTGGGCACGGGTCAGCAGTTCCGCGGGCGATACGACGTCGAGCACCAGCCCCAGCTCGCGGGCACAATTGGCATCTAGCGTCCGGCCGGCGAGCAGAATCTGCTTGGCGACACTCTCTCCCAGCAGGCGGACCAGCCGGTAGGCCGCCCCCGCGCCGGCCAGGATGCCCAGCTGCGGCTCCGGCTGGCCGAACCGCGTTCGCGGGGTGGCCAGCCGGAGGTCGCAGGCGTAGGCCAGCTCCGCGCCACCGCCGAGCGCATGGCCGTCCACGGCTGCCACCGTGGGCATCGGCAGTCGGCGGATGCGCTCGAAGAGCCGCAGGTTGATGCCGGCAAGGGCGTCGTCGCGGCGCCGCTCGCGCAGTTGGGCAATGTCCGCGCCACCGGCGAACACGCCGTCCGTGCCGCCGGTGAGAATCAGTACGCGGGGCTCGCGCTCCAGCTCGGCGCACATCCCGTGCAGTTCCTCGACCATGGCCGCGTCGATGGCGTTGCGTTCCGCCGGGCGGGCCAGCGTCACCACCGTGCGGTCCTCCTTGCGCTCGACCCGCAGGGTGTCCAGAGTCTGTACCGGCGCCGTCATTCGCTGCTCCAGTCGTAGAAGCCCCTGCCGGTCTTGCGGCCGAGCTCGCCTGCGGCGACCTTGTCGATCAGGATCTGCGGCGGGTCGAACCGCGGGCCGTATGTCTTGGCCAAGTGCTGGGCGATGTCCAGCCGTACGTCCAGCCCGACCAGGTCGGTCAGCCGCAGCGGTCCCATCGGGTGGCGGTACCCCAGTTCCATCGCTCGGTCGATGTCCGCGGCGACAGCCACACCGTCCTCGAGCATCCGCATGGCCTCCAGGCCGATCGCCACGCCCAACCGGCTTGTGGCGAACCCCGGAGCGTCCTGGACCACGATGGTCTCCTTGCCGATCAGCTCCGCCGCCGCGCGCGCCTGCGCCAGCGCGGATTCCGTCGTACTTGATCCCCGGACGATCTCCACCAGGGACATCGACCACACGGGGTTGAAGAAGTGCAGGCCGAGGAAGGACCCGGGCCGGCGAAGGGACGCGGCCAGCTCATCGATGCTCAACCCGCTGGTGTTGCTGGCCAGCAGCACGGGTTCCCGGCTCTCGGCGGCAGCGAGTACGTGGCGCTTGAGCTCGATACGCTCCGGCACCGCCTCCACGATGAGGTCCAGCCCCCCGCGCAGCTCCGACACCGCGCCGGCCAGCTCAATGCGGTCGGCCAGGCTGTCCGCGGTGGCGGCGTCCAGCTTGCCCCGGTGCTTGGCTCGCGCTGCCTGCGTCTTGATCGCCTCCAGCGCCCGGTGCGCCTGAGCCCTGTCGGGCTCCACCAAAGTGGTCTCGCATCCGGCAGCCGCGAACACGTAGGCGATACCCAGCCCCATGGTTCCGGCGCCGACCACTGCGATACGCCGGCGGCCCGCCTCACTCATACCGCCTCCCACGCCATCGACAAGCCCTGCCCCACTCCCACGCACAGGCTCACGAGCCCGCGCCTGCCGCCACCGCGGCGCAACTCGTGCGCCAGAGTCCCGGCCAGCCGCGCACCCGAACACCCCAGCGGATGCCCCAGTGCGATGGCGCCCCCGTTGACGTTGACCCGCTCCGGGTCGACTTTCAATTCGTCCAGCACGGCGAGGGACTGCGCCGCGAACGCCTCGTTCAGCTCCACCACGTCCAGGTCGTCGACGGACCACCCGATCCTGGCCAACAGCTTCCGCGTCGCCGGAACCGGGCCGATGCCCATGTAGTCGGGATGCACCCCGGCCGCGGCGGTACCGATGTAGCGGGCCATCGGCTGCACCCCGAGGGCTGCCAGCCCGCGCTCGGAGGCCAGCAGCAGGCCGGCCGCCCCGTCCGACAGGGGGGAGGAGTTGCCTCCGGTGACCGATCCCTCCCGGCGGAAGGCCGGCTTGCGCCGGGCCAGGCCATGGACCGTGACCGACCCATCCACACCCTCGTCCAGGGTGACGTGGGTGTCCCCCACGGGGACCGGCACGATCTCCTCGGCGAACCGGCCGGAGCGCTGCGCGGCCGCAGCGCGGTGGTGGCTGGTAACGGCGAACGCGTCCTGGCGCTCCCGGCCGATGCCGTAGCGGTCCGCGACGTTCTCCGCGGTCTCGCCGAGCGAGATGGGCGGGTACGCCTCCGTCATACGGGGGTTGACCATCCGCCAGCCCAATCGGGTGTCCGAGAGCTCCATCGTGCGCGGGTAGCCCGACTCCGGGCGCGGCAGCACGAATGGGGCCCTGGTCATCGACTCGACCCCGCCCGCGATGCACAGGTCGGCCTCCCCGCTGGCGATCGCCCGGGCAGCACTCGCCACGGCCTCCAGGCCGGAGGCACACAGCCGGTTCACTGTCGCACCGGGTACGTCCACCGGCAGGCCGGCCAGCAGCACGCCCATCCGGGCAACGTTGCGGTTGTCCTCACCGGCCTGGTTGGCCGCACCCCAGTAGACGTCGTCGATACGCGATGGATCCAGCGACGGCGTGCGCTGCACCAGCGCCCGCAACACCACGGCGGTCAGGTCGTCCGGTCGAATGCCGGCCAGTTGCCCCTTGACCTTGCCCAGGGGGGTACGGCAGGCATCGACCGCGTACACAGCGGTCATCGGTTCCTCACACCCCGAGTCCGGGGAAGATCTTGGCGGCGTTGCCGGACAGGACGGCACGCACGGTGTCGGCAGGAAGGCCGAGTTGGCGGAGCGCGGCCACATTGCGGGACGCTCCGGGCACGCCTGGCCAGTCGGTGCCGAAGATCCACTTGGTGGCGAGCCTGGACAGGTCGAAACGGGTGTAGTACTCCGGCAGCTTCTTCGGAGGCAGCCCGGCGAGGTCCAGCCACACGTTGGGCTTGGCAAGCGCGAGGAACGCGGCAGTGTCGTACCACCAGCCGCGGCCGCCGTGAGCGAAGACGAACTGCACGTCAGGAAAGTCCTCGATGACATCAAGGAGAAGTCCGGGGTCGCCGAATCCGGTCCGCGCGCCCGGGAAGCTGGAGGTGCCGGAGTGCAGGATGACGGGAACGCCGCGTTCGGCGCATAGCGCGTAGACCGGGTAGAGCTCCTTGTCGTCCGGCGAGAACGCGCCGTGCACCGGGTGCAACTTGAGTGCCACCGCCCCCAGGTCCAGCTGGCGCTCGGCCTCGGAGGCGACCGGGTAGTGAAGATGCGGGTTGACGCTCGCCACCAGGCGGAACCGCACCGGGTTGTACTCGACGATCGGCAGCAGGTCTTCGATCGTCTGGATACCGGTGGCTCGCGGGCTGTACTCGCAGAACAGTAGCGCCCGGTCGATGCCCTCGGCCTCCAGCAGAGCATCCAGCCGCTCCGGCACCGGATCGCCCTGGGCGTCGTAGGCGGTCCGCCACTGGTGCGGGCCGGAGAACTTCTCGGCCCACTCCAGCCAAGAAGGCTTGAGCGTGGACAACCGCGGGGCATGCACGTGGGCGTCGACCACGACCTCGTCGTCGATCATCGGGAATCCTCCGGAATCGAGTAAGTCGTCCGATGGGCGACGACTGCCGCTTCGGCGGCGCCGACGACGCCTGGCTTGCTGGCGAGCACCACGACGAGCGTCTCCTTGCTTGGGTTGGTTCCAACAAGGGCTATCTTCTACATCAACTCCAATCATCGTCAAGGTTGTGTAGAGCGATTTCCCGGTTTGCCGTGATGGTCGACGGTGAAGCGGTGGAGCCAAGCGGAACAGCGGCGCGCGGACGCACACTCAAGCCCGCCCGCGCGTTCTCCGCTGACAACAACCAGCGCGCCCCTGGTCTCGTCGGTCAGGCGCGCACAGCAGAGCCCAGGTCGCGCAGCATGCGGGCTGCCTCCTCCGCCGTGGCGGGAACGAACTCGGCGATGGTGATCAGATCATCGATGGCGGATGCCACCTGGCCGGTGAGGACCAGACCGTTCTCGAGATCACCGTCGGTCTGGGCACGTTGCATCGACTCGATTTTCCAGCGAATCATCTACAGCCCCGATACGGAACAGCGCCTCGGGACCACCGGGACGACTTTCGGTCACTCAGTCCGTTGGTGGACTGGACGTCATAAAGTTGCGCATCCCTGCTGCGGTGGGCGCATGACGGATCGCCCCACGGCCCAAATGCCATACAAGAGGCGACAGAGTGCCATTCGCGGTAATAGGTCACGGTGGCGTCTAGCATGCAGCCACCATTGGGGTGTCCACGCCGATGGGGCCCGTCTTGCGCGCGCCGCCGGGTGCCCCCAGCGGCTCGTCACGGCCCGGCAGGGGCTCGGTGAAGAAGCGGCGATTGTCCTCCACGAACTTGGCGTGCTCCGCCGCGACGCGGCGGTCCTGGCTGATCGCCTCGACGGGGCAGACGGGCTCGCAGGCACCGCAGTCGATGCACTCCTTGGGGTTGATGTAGAGCTTGCGCTCCCCTTCGTAGATGCAGTCGACGGGGCACTCCTCCATACATGACTTGTCCATGATGTCGATGCACGGTGCGGCGATGATGTACGGCATGCTGAGCCTCCTGCCTTCAGGACGGGAACGTCGGGATGGGTCCGGTCAGGCCGGCACGGGCACCGCGGCGGGATTGTCCGTGGAGTGTCCGGGGAACAGCTGCGCGGCGGGATCGATGTGCACCGCGGCGTTGTTGACTGCGGTGGCCACCTCACCGAAGCCGACGGCGATCAGCCGGACCTTGCCGTCGTAGTCGGTGATGTCTCCGGCCGCGAAGATGCCAGGGATGTTGGTGCGCATGGCTGAGTCGACGACCAGGTGCCGGTTGTCGTGCAGCTCGAGCCCCCAGTCACGCAGCGGGCCGAGGTTGGCGGTGAAGCCCAGCGCGGCCACGAGCTTCTGGCATACGAGCGTGCGCGATTCGCTCTCGCCCTTCACCGCGACCTCGATCACCTCGAGATGTTCGCCGCCCGTCGTCGCGGTGACCTGGGCACCTGTGATGACCTGCACCGAGGATGCCTTGAGCTGCTCGACCGACCCGTGGTGCGCACGGAACGCCTCACGGCGGTGGACGAGGGTGACGCTGCGGGCGATCGGCTCGAGCATGAGGGCCCAGTCGACGGCGCTGTCCCCGCCGCCCACGATGACGACGTCCTTGCCGGCGTACTCCGCCGACGACGGGACGAAGTACTCCAGGCCCCTGCCCAGGAAGTCCTCACCGGCCGGCAGCGGACGCGGGGTGAACGTACCGATCCCTCCGGTGACCACCACGCCGCCAGCCGCGATCTCGGTGCCGGCGCTGGTCTTGACGACCAGCAAGTCGGGCCGACCGTCGCGGGGGACCCGTTCCAGCTGCTGTGCCTCCTGGCCGAGCAGGTAGACGGGGTCGTACGGCGCGGCCTGCTCGACGAGGTTGCCGATGAGCCGGCGGCCCGAGACGGCGGGGAATCCGGCGATGTCGAAGATCTGCTTCTCCGGGTACATCGCGCTGACCTGACCGCCGACCTGGCTCAGCGAGTCGACCACGGCCACCTTGAGCCCACGGACGCCGGCGTAGTAGGCGCCGAACAGTCCGACCGGACCCGCACCGACGATCAGCAGGTCAGCTTCGACGGCACTCATGAAAGGACTCCTGGGGTTGGCGTTACGGGGCGTTCGACAGCAGTGGGCAGGTCGAGGTTGGCGATGAGCTCACGGACCTTGAAACGCTGCATCTTGCCCGTGGCCGTCTTGGGCAGCTCGTCCACAAAGACCACTGCGCGTGGGCGCTTGAAGGCGGCCAGGCCGTCGCGACACCACTGGATCAGCTCATCGACCGTGACCGGGGAGTCCGCCACGACGCAGGCGACCGGCTTGTCCAGTCCCGATGCGTCCGTCCGGGCGACCACGGCCACCTCCGAAACAGCGGGGTGCTCGAGGAGCCGGCTCTCGACCTCTGCGGGTGAGACCCAGATGCCGCCGGCCTTGAGCAGATCGTTACTGCGGCCCAGGCAGGTGTAGGTGCCGTCCTCGGACCGGACGTAGGTGTCGCCGGTGTTGAGCCACTCGCCCAGGAAGACGGTCCTGCTGGCGTCCGTGCGGCGCCAGTAGCCTTGCGCGATCGACTCACCGCGCACGTGCAGCGTCCCCGGCGTCCCGTCCGGGACGACCTTCCCCGTGAGGTCGCGCAGCTCGATGTCGTAGCCGGGCACCGGCACGCCGGTGGTCCCGGGCCGCACCTCACCTGGCCGGTTGGACAGGAAGATGTGCAGCGCTTCGGTTGACCCGATGCCGTCGATGATCTCGACTCCGAACCGGCCGGAGAACTGCTCCTGCAGGCCGGCGGGCAGCGGCTCCCCCGCCGACGTGCCGAGCCGGACCGAGGCGAACGTGTCGTCCGGCAGATTGCTGGCCAGCAGCGCGGCATAGAAGGTCGGGACGCCGAAGAACAGCGTCGGCCGGTCCTGCTGCACCCGCTCCCGGACCACCGCGGGCGTGGGCCGCCGCGGCTCGAGCACGGTGGTGGCACCGACCGACAGCGGGAAGAACGCCGAGTTGCCGATGCCATAGGCGAAGAAGAGCTTGGCGACCGAGAAGCACGAGTCCTCGGGGGTGATCCCAAGGACCTGAGTGCCGTAAGTCCCGCAGACATGGCGAATGTTGGCGTGCCGGTGCATCGCTCCTTTCGGGGAACCGGTGGTCCCTGAGGTGTAGAGCCACAGCGCCCAGGTGTCTTCGGTGGTGGGAGCCACGCCACGCTGCGCCGTCGGCGCCGCGGCGCCGGCGGTCACCAGCTCCGACCACGTCGACGCCCGGACCCCGTCGGGCGTCGCGAGCGGCGTCTCGGCGTCGACGACGAGGTGCCGCAGCTCGGGCGCCGACGCCGCGGCGGTCAACACTGCGTCGGCGTACTCCTGGCTCGCCACGAGCACCGAGGCGCCCGAGTCGGCCACGATGTGGCCGAGTTCGCGACCACCCAGCATGGTCGACACGGGCACCGCAACGAAGCCGGCCCGGAACGTGCCGAGGATGCCGGCGAGCATGGGCACGTCGTCGTTCATGACGAACAGCACCCGGTCGTCACGGCGCAGCCCCAGTGACCGGAGGCCGGCCGCGACGCTGGCCGACAGGTCGGCCAGCTCACCGTAGGTCAACGTGCTGGAGCCCCGGACGGCCACCCGCTCGCCGCGGCCGGCGTCCACATGACGGTCGACGAGCCAGGACTGCGCGTTGAAGTCGAGGGACATCAGGTCACACTCGCTTGAGGTCGAAGTCACCCTTACGTCCGGTACCGAACCGTCGCAGGGCACCGTCCGGACCGGAGGCGTTGGGACGGATGAAGATCCAGTTCTGCCAGGCCGTCAGCCGGCCGAAGACCTTGGTCTCGACCGTCTCCGGTCCGACGAAGCGGTGGTTGGCCTCCATGCCGGTCAGCGCATCGGGCGACAGGGAGGCGCGTTCCTCGAGCGCGATTCGCAACTCGTCCTCAAAGTCGATGTCGTCGAGGGCGTAGGTCACCAGGCCCAGCGCGGACGCGGCGGAGGCGTCGAGCCGATCGCCGGTGCGCGCATGCACCATCGACAGGTGGTTGTCGTGGCCCCAGAAGCGGGACGCGAGCCGGCTCAGGTCGTTGCTCATCGGCCAGGCACCGAGGTTGGAGGAGGTCACCACGATCGTGGCGGGCTCCGCGTCCGGGTCGACGTCCTGGTAGACGCCGTCGAGCATGTACTGGCGGTCGGCTGCGAGCGCGAGTTCAAGCAGCAGACCGGCGAAGCAGCTGCCCGGCTCGATGACGGCGACGATGCTGCGGCTGGTCACGTCGAGCCGCTTGAGCGTGCGCTTGTAGTAGTGCCGAACCTCGTTGACAAACCAGTCGTCGGCGAGCTCGTCGAGCTGCGCGTCATAGGCCAGGATGGTGTCGGTGTCGCCCTGCGTACGAATCACCCAGGTGCCGATCTCGACCTCGTTGGTGCGCAGCCGCAGGATCAGGTCGTCCAGGGCGCGGGTCAGGGCCAGCGGCCAGTACGCCGTGCCCTGTTCGAGGACCGCCGCCGCGTTCCGCGGGGGTGCCTCGGCGGGCGCCTGTACGGTGATGTCGACGCGGCGCGAAGCGCGGTCGATGGTGGCGGAGACATAGGGGTAGGTGATGCTGTCGCCGGACTCCTTGCGGTCAAGCGGCGTCAGGGTCACGCCCTTCGCGTCGGCAGGGCGTCGTGACGTCGCTGCCGCCTCGTGGGCGCGGCGGGCAATCTCGTCCGCGAAGCGGGCCCGCGGCACGGTCGCGTCGACCAGGCCCCACTCCACGGCAGTGGCTCCGCGGAAGCCCTCGGACTTGGTGGCGAAGATGTCGGCGCGGTCCTTGCGGACATGGCGCTTGTCGACGACGCGGGTCAGCCCGCCCGTGCCCGGGAGCACCCCGAGCAGCGGGACCTCGGGCAGCGAGACGGCCGATGAGCCGTCGTCGATGAGAACGATCTGCTCACAGGCCAGTGCCAGCTCGTAGCCGCCCCCGGCAGCCGTGCCGTTGAGCGCGGCAATCCAGGTCTGTCCCGAGTTCGCCGTGGCGTCCTCGATGCCGTTGCGTGTCTCGTTGGTGAACTTGCAGAAGTTGACCTTCCATGCGTGGGACGACTGCGCGAGCATCCGGATGTTGGCGCCCGCGCAGAACATCCGCTCCAATCCGCCGGTCATGACGACCGACTTGACCTCGGGGTGCTCGAAGCGGAGCCGCTGCACGATGTCGTAGAGCTCGATGTCGACACCGAGGTCGTAGGAGTTCATCTTCAGCGCGTAGCCGCCGACGAGCCCGCCGTCTTCGTCGACGCAGAGGGTCACGGTGGCCACCTCTCCGTCCACGTCCAGCTTCCAGTGGCGGTAGCGGTCGGGGGCCGTATCGAAGTCCACCCGGGTCACGCTCTGCGGGCGGGCCGGTTCCGCGCCCTCAATCACAGGGCTGTCGCTTTCGGGGGCGAAGACGGACATGTCACACCTCTCAGCAGATGGGCGTCGGACGTCGAGCTCAGAGAAATACTCGACGCATACTGCGCGACTCGTCAAGAGTTTGTAGCATGTACATTTCGTGTCCGCGTTCCACCTCCCGTGTGCCCCGCACGAAAGCACCACGGGCCGCGAGGATTCGCGTCTCAGGACAGTAGAAAGACAGGAGGGCCGACGCGTGCCAAGCGCCCCACGCAGGCAGCAGCCCGTATCGGCCATGCCGGCCGACACGAACGGTCGCCGACGCGAGTCCGCGACACCCAGCGCACGTTCGCTGCTGCTCACGGTCCTCGGCGAGTTCGTCCACCCCCGGCACGGACAGGTCTGGACCGGCACCCTGGTCGACGCTCTCAGCGCACTCGGGGTGGAGGAGAAGTCGACCCGGCAGGCGCTGTCCCGCTCAGCCGCCGAGGGGCTGCTGTCCTCCACCCGGCACGGCCGCCGCGTCCGTTGGCAGCTGACCCCGGCCGGCGAGCAGCTGCTGACCGAGGGCACCGAGCGCATCTACGGGTTCATGCGCAAGCCTCACCCGTGGGACGGCCGCTGGCTGGTGCTGACCGTGGGGGTCCCCGAGAGCCAACGCCGGCTGCGCCACCGGCTCCGTACCCGGCTGACCTGGCTGGGGCTCGGTTCTCCCTCACCCGGCTTGTGGGTGGTCCCTGACGCCGGCAAGGAGGAGGAGGCCCGCGCGGTGATCGAGGAGCTGGGCCTGAGCGAACGTACCTTCGCCTGGGTCGGCCCGGCCGTCTCCGCCGGCGATCCGGCCAAGCTGATCGGTGCGGCGTGGGACCTCGACGAGGTCGAGAAGTGCTACCTGTCCTTCATCGACCGCTTCGAGGGACTCAAAGCCCCGACCACGCGAGATGCGTTCGTCAACCAGGTACAGCTCGTCCAGGAATGGCGGCTGTTCCCGTTCCTCGACCCTGATCTGCCCAGCGAGCTCCTCGACCATGACTGGCCGGGTCCGCGGGCGGCGGCCACGTTCCATGATCGGCACGACCGCTGGCACCGCCGGGCACAGGCCGAGTGGGACCGCATGGACGACGAGGCGGGCCGACGCAGCTGACGGGTCGGAATCATCAGGTCATGCAAGATCGCGCACCGCGCCGGGCCAGCACCCAGATGCGCGGGTTGCCGAGAGCAGAGCGAACGTCATTTTGATCGAGGGCGTTTGGGAGCCCTCTCCTCGGGCCAAGAGCGAGATTGCGGCACAAGGCAAACACCGTCAAAACGACAGCAGCCCTGGCCGTCACCCTACGGGCGACGGCCAGGGCTGCGCGGCTCACTGACGAGTCAGGCGAGGGCTTCCTCCGCGAGGTGCACGTAGTCGAACTCGACGGGCTGGTCGTTGATGCCGGTCTGCGGCGGAGCGATCCAGCCGGCGAACTTGCCGGGCTCGTACTGCGGGACCATCAGCGACGCGACGGCCCTGCGGTCCTCTTCCGTCGGCAGCCAGTCACCCTTGCGGGCCTCCCAGGTCGCCTCGTCGAGAACCTCGCCCTCGGGGCTCACATGGTGTCCGGCGTAGGTGCCGACCGCACGGTGGAAGCCCTCGTGCGGCAGGAACAAGCGCTGCTCCAGGCCCGCATCCTCCAGCGCCTGATTCCAGCGGCGGACACCGTTGGCGCAGTCCGCGACGTACTCGTCCCTCAGGTCGAGGTTGAGTGCACTGAGCAGCGGAACAGTCTTCTGGACAATCTTGCCGTCCTCGACGACGTTCATCGTGCGCACGTCGTTCAGCAGCTGGTGGTCGTCCTTGCGACGCATCTCCTGCCAGCGGCCCTTGAGGCCCGAGCTGTAGTAGTTACCGGCGTTGGTCGACTGCTCGGAGCCGAACAGGTCCATTGAGACCGCGAACTGGAAGTTGAGGTACTTCTGCACGATCGACAGCGGGATGCCGCCGTGAGGCAGGACGTCCTCGGTGTCGTGCTTCTTCATGAGTTCGGCGGTCCGCTCCACCACGCGCTGCACGCCCGTGGTACCGACGAACATGTGGTGCGCCTCTTCCTTGAGCATGAACTCGCAGGTGCGAGCCAGCGGGTCGAAACCGGACTCCTTGAGCGTGCCGAGCTGGTACTTGCCGTCACGGTCGGTGAAGTAGGTGAACATGAAGAACTGCAGCCAGTCGGTTGTCTCCTCGTTGAACGCACCGAGGATCCGGGGGCTGTCGAGGTCACCGGAGTGGCGCTTAAGGAGCTGCTCGGCCTCCTCGCGTCCCTCGCGGCCGAAGTAGGCGTGAAGCAGGTAGACCATCGCCCAGAGGTGGCGCCCCTCCTCGACATTGACCTGGAACAAGTTGCGCAGGTCGTAGATGCTCGGCGCGGTGTTGCCCAGGATGCGCTGCTGCTCCACCGACGCCGGCTCGGTGTCGCCCTGGATGACGATCAGCCGCTGCAGTTCCGCACGGTACTCGCCTGGGACCTCCTGCCAGGCCGGCTCACCCTTGTGCTTGCCGAAGGCGATCTTGCGGTCGGGATTGCGCTCCGCCAGGAAGATACCCCAGCGGTACTCCTCCATCGGCACGTGGTCGAAGTGGGCCCAACCGTCGCGACCGACCGCGATGGCGGTGCGCAGGTAGACATCCTTCGTCGGCAGGGCGGGGCCGAGTTGCTTCCACCAGTCGAGGAACTTCGGCTGCCAACTCTCCAGCGCGCGCTGGAGACGGCGGTCACTGGCCAGGTCGACGTTGTTCGGGATGCGCTCACTGTAATCGATCTTGCTGAGCGGGCCGGTCGGGCTGGGGGCTGGTCCGGTGCGGGCGTCAGTGGACATCGAGTGTCTCCCGTGGGTGGTCTTCAGTTCCTGGTTAAAGTTCTACGCCTCCTTTGCGTTACTGCCAAGAATTTGTCGAACAATTTTTGTCCACGTGCTCGTGCTCGTGCTCGTCGAGTAGGGCGACCAGCGTTGCCGGTCCTGCCTGTATGGCGGTGCGCTGCAGGTGCCCGCACCGCACGCAAGCCACCCCCCCTCCTCCTACCGTCCGCCGACCCCGTCCAGCCCGCCGAGGCCCGCTACGGCATGGGTATTGCTGTGCCCTCGGTTCCAGATGAGCATGCGGTCGGTGCTCCCCCACGGCTTTCGGCATGGGGGGTGCCCTCATGCGCCGCACCGTGCCGACCCAGCGTTCCGCGAAGGCGTTCACCTTCGGCGATCTTGGCGGGGGGAGCAGGACCTGCACACCCGCGCCGACCAGCACGGCGTCGAAGGCATCGGAGAACTTCCCGTCCCGGTCGCGCAGGAAGAATCGGAAGCGGGCCTACCTGGTCCTCCGGGGTCGGCATCAAGTTCCTCGCCTGCCGGGTCACCCAGTCCCGGTTCGGGTGCGCGGTGGTACCCAGGACGGGCACCCGGCGCGTCTTGATCTCCATGACGAACAGCACGTACAGGCGCTTGCACAACGCGGTGTCCACGAGGAAGAAGCCGCAGGCCGGCAGTGCGGAGGCTTGGGCGCGCAGGAAGGAGGACCAGGAGTCCCGCGCTCGCTGGGGCGCGGGTGGACCGTTGCCCTGCCGCAGGACCGCCCGCACGGTTGCCGCCGAGACGGCGATGCCCAACCGGGCCAGCTCTCCTTGGACTCTGCGGTGGCCCCACAGCGGGTTTTCCCGTGCCGGGCGCAAGATCAACTCCCGCTCATCCTCCGGTATCGGTGGCCGACCAGGCCTCTTGCGGGGGTAGGTCCACGCATCCGCGATCAGTTCACGGTGCCAGCGCAGCAATGTCGCCGGAGCGACGAAGAAGCTGTTCCAGCGCTCCCTGGGCAGCAGTGGCGACAAGGCGACCAGCAGGACTCGCTCGAGCCCGCTGAGGTCGGCTGATCCCTCGCCCTCGGTCCGCGCCGGCCTGCGTCGTACGCATCCGATAGTCCAGTACAGGCAGGCCATGTTCTTGGCGTCCTGCTTCACCTGGTAAAGCCACACTCGAGACCCCTGGGTGAGCCAACCCTATGAATGGCTCGCTCAGCCCAAGAAGGCAGGACAGTC
>NZ_JBUEGC010000075.1:0-17867 GCF_054963655.1 Streptomyces sp. HSS9-12
AGGGGGTCGCGCCGGGCGGCAGCGAGGAAGTCCAGCGTCTCATCCAGCGACCATGGCGACAGGTCGCGCGACTCGACCGAAGGCGGCTCGATGAGGGTGGCAACATTGCGCGTGACCAGCTCCTCCCGGCAGGCAGCCGTCAGCGAAGTCCGGAGCACGCGGTGCGACTCCTTCGCGGTGGCCGCCGTCGTCTTCTTCTCCAGCTGGACCAGGAAGCGCCGAACGTCAGAGACGCTGAGCGATTCCAGCCGCTTGGAGCCGAGCATGGGCACCAGGTAGAGCCGAACATGGACCTCGTACTTGGCGTACGTTGTCCGCCTCCGACGGGGCTTGATGACGTGCTCCAGCCAGTAGGGCAGCCACTCGGAGAGCTTCGCCGACCGGGTGGGCACCGGGACACCGCTGTCCACCTTGGCGAGCAGTTCGCGGCGCTTGGCGTCGCACTCCGCCCAGGTCTTGCCGTAGGCGAACTTGCGGGCGCGGGTGCCGTCCGGCTGCAGCACGTAGACCGCCGCCTGGTACCGGCCGTCCTTGCGCTTGGTGATCGTGCCCGCGCCATTGGGGTTCCGCCTGCGCTGACTGGCCATCAGGCCGCCTCCTCGATCTGGCCGAGGATGAAGTCCCGCAGAGCATCGGCTGGGATGCGGCGAGCGCCGTCAATCTTGATCGAGACCAGCCGGTGCGAGCGGATCAGGTCGTAGACTTTGGAACGTCCGAGCTTGAGCCGCTTCATGGCTTCCGGCACGGTCAGCAGTTCGGCGGTCGGTGTGGTCATGCTGCGGCTCCTCCCAGATCGAGGTCTTGCAGGGCTTCGCGGGCGGTTTCGCGGTTGAGTTGGATGTCGCGGGCGATGGTCGCGGCGAGGACTGATTCGCCCGGCGTGTGGCCGTGGCCGGCGTACTGCCAGTCGGCGAGGACGAGCACCGTGTCCGGCTCGCGGTCCTCCAGGCCGAGGGCTTCGCGTTCCCGGGCGGCGCGGAAATCGGCGCGGGCCTGGCGGAGTTCGCCGAGCGTGGTGGAGTAACGGCGGGACTTCGTGGAGAAGTGGCCGCGGAATCCGAGCATGTGCGCCCAGGCCCACAGGCGCCGGTCCGGGTAGAGCGGATCGAGGGTCTTGCAAGCTTCGATGAGGCGCCGGGCGTGGTCGGGGACCTGGTGGCGGTCGAGTTCGGCGAGTTCACCGATACGGCGGTCCAGGGTGCCGGTGTTCTCGGCGGCCTTGGTGGCGTACTTGGCGACGTAGGAGGCAACCGCCTGCTCGGTGATGTCAGAGCCGTCCCCGAATGCCTTCACGGGCCGTACGTCGAGCTGGGTGCCCCAGCGGAAGGTACGGGCGGGTTGGTCACCGGCCGCCGGGACACTGACGCTTGTGTACGAGTGCCGTACAGCAGCGCGGATGGCATCGGCGAGGAGACCGGTGGTCGCCCAGGACGGCGGCGAGGTGTCAGGGCCTTCCGGGCCGTCGAGGCGGATGACGGCGTGGAAGTGGACGGCGCCGCGCTTTTGGAACTCGGCGACCTTGCCGTAGGAGACGCGCAGCACCTCGGCGAGGGCACGCTGAGAGAGTCCGGCGCGAGCGGCGATCTCGCGGCGCAGCCGGTTGGTGAAGCGCTGCCAGAGCTGTCCGGCGTGATTGTTGAACAGCACCGCCCCGGCGTAGTCGTACGTGGCCGGGTCGAGGGCCGTGCCGAGCGCGGGATCGTCTGCGGTGTGGGTGGTGCCGCAGCGGCAGGTGCCACGGTCGGGCCGGTTGTGCACCGGGCCGAACGAGGGGGCGGTGAGGGTGGCGAAGACGCGCGGGTGGTCGCGGACGGTGCCGGGGATGTCGCGGCGGTCGTCACCGGCCAGGCCCGCGCGGATGAGGTGGTAGGTGTCGCCCGCGTAGGTCCAGGCGCAGGCCGGGCAACGGGAGGCGCGGCGGTTGCCGCAGGCAACGCGGAGGCGTCCGCCCGGCTCGTTCTCGGTTGTGTAGTGGTGCAGGGTCTCGCCGGTGGTCTTGTCCTTGGTGAGGGTCCAGCCGCGCAGGTGGATGGGGTTGGCGCAGCCGCCGGTGCGGCGGATCTGGTCTTGCCAGCGGTCGAAGCCTTCAGACCCGGCCACCCGGAGGAGGTCTCCCAGGGTGGTCGGGTCCAGGCCCGCGAAGGTCGCGGGGTTGCTCATACGCGGCCCCCGGCGAGCTGGGCCGGGCGGTCGGCCTTGGTGCCGGTGCCGTGGCAGGCGGGGCAGTGGACGGTGATGGTGCGCAGGTGTCCGCGGCGGTCGCGGCCGCCGATGGTGACGGCGGCGGATGCCTGGCCGTCGCAGGCCGGGCAGATTCGAGGCGCGGGTGAGGTGCGCTGGGTCATGATGGGCGTTCCTTTCGATTGCGGTTGGAAGGGGCCGGACCGTCCGGGCGGCGGCGATGCTTGGCGGCTTGTGCGCCGCCCGGAGGCCGGTCAGTGAGATGCGGGACGAGGACCGCGGCGGCCGGGCTGTCCCTTGGCCGCGTACATCGCGCCGTCGGCAACAGCCATGGCTTGCGGCAGTGCCCTGACGGCCAGGTCGGCGAGGCGGCAGGAGCCGACGGAGGCGGCGAGCGGCAGGATTCGCCCGTCGTAGAGGAAGGGCCGGTTCAGATCACGGACCAGGTCGGACAGGCGGGTGCCGGTGTCCGAGCTGGTGATGACGGCGACGAACTCGTCTCCGCCGAGGCGGCCCGCGATGCCGTGGCGTCCGCACCAGGCGGTGAGGCGGGATGCTGCGGCGGTCAGGGCTGCGTCTCCGGCCGCGTGGCCGTGTGTGTCGTTGAGGCTCTTGAAGTCGTCGAGGTCGACGAGTACGACGATCGCGTCCCGGTTGCGGCGGATGATCCGTTCTGCGCGGGCGCTCCAACCGGCTCGGGTGTAAAGGCCGGTGAGGGGGTCGCGCCGGGCGGCGGCGAGGCGGTGAGCGAGGATTCCGGCGTGGGCGGTCCAGCCGAGGAGCGGGAGGGCTAAGGCGAGCGCTTGTGTGTCCACGGTTCTCCTTCGTTGCGGTTGGAGGGGTTGCGTGGGCCGTCCGGGCGGCGGCGATGCTTGGCGGCTTGTGGCACCGCCCGGAGGCCGGTCAGCGGTGGCTGTGCGAGGCCAGCAGGGAGCGCAGGACCACGGCGCAGATGGCGACCGAGACGCCGGTGACAGCCACGGCGAGGAGCATCGAGACCAGGACGGCGCCGACGATCAGGACCACGGCAGCTCCGCCGCCGACGACGGCGACCAGGGCACCGGGGGTCAGCTGAACCGCGGCCCGGGACGGCGCGGGTGCGACCGGAGTGGGCGTGGCGGCCGGGGTGTGCTGCACGATTGCCGTCGGCTCGACTGCGGGCCGGTTGACCGTGCCGGTCGGTACGGGATTGGTCGGGATTTTCGGGCGGAGCATCAGCGGTTCCCCCCTACTTGATGGCGGTGTCGATGGCGGGAGCCAGGAGGCTGTCGGCGAGGAGGTAGCCGCCGAGCAGGAGGACGGCCACGAGCCACCAGGGCGGGCGGATGAGCTTGATGCCGAGGTAGCCGACGACGATCAGGGCGAGCCAGAGCGGGACATTCATCGAGGGTGGGCCTCCTTTAGCGGACCTTGCAGCGGTGGGTGCGGGCGGCGAGCTGGGCGGCGGACTGGCTGGAGTAGTCGGAGGACCAGCCGCAGCGGTCGTTGGTGCACACGGCGGCGTGCTTGGTGTGGCCGTGGCGGTCGCGGTGGGTGCCGATCTGCACGGGGCCGATCCGCATCACGGAGTGGAAGTGGTCGCGGGCAGGCATGGGCGGTTTCTCCTTTCGGGTCAGGTGAGTTGGGCGGCGATCTGTGCAGCCATCGGGGCCGGGACGCCGAGGCGGGCGCGCAGGGTGTCGGTGTCGATCGGGGTGCCGGTGCGGGCCTGGTGGGCGTCGGCGACCTTGCGGGCGTGGTCGACCAGCGCGGCCGGGACCGGCGGAGCAGGAGCCGGGGCGGCGGGTTCGGGAGCCGGATCAAGATCGGCGGCGGGCAGGGCGGGAGCTTCGTCGGCAGCGGTGACCGGAGCCGGGTCGGGTTCCGGCTCAAGCCGCGGGTCGGGATCGGCGGCGGGCTCTGGCTCCATCTCGACTTCGGGCGCTGCGGGCGCCGGCGGAACCGGCACCGGGTCCCCAGCGGAGTGGGCGAGCAGGGTGCCGCCGAGAAAGGCCAGGGCAGGCCATCCAGCGATGCCGAAACGTAGCCACGCGGGCGGGTGGGCAAGGTCGAGGAATCCGGCAGTCGCCACGTTGGCGCCGAGCGAGGCCACGAGGGCGATCAGGAACCAGCACCAGGCCAGCCGGGACGGGCCGGAGTTGCGTAGCCGACGCCAGGCCGCGACCAGCAGCAGGTCGACGCTGATCGGGTAGGCCCAGGCCTTCCAGCCGTCCTGTCCGGCAGCGGCGGCCAGGTCATGCAGGTGGGCGAAGGACAGGGCGCCGGCGATAACGGCCTGGACCAGCACGGCGTCGATGCGGAGTTGAGACGGCATCGCGGTCACCTGACCATGGATCGGCCGTTGGCCTGGGCGATGGCATTCAGGACCAAGCCGAGGTTGGGCGCGTCCAGGCCGGTGACGGCATCGCCGAGCGGAATGCGGGCGGCGGTGTCGGCCAGGGATGCTGCGATCGCGAGGACGCGCAGTTCCCCGCCGGAGGCGGGCAGGTCCTTCGTTTCCAGGGCCTCTACGACCTTGAGCCAGTCGATGCCATACGCGTACGGGGAGGGTTCGGAGTAGTCGATCAGCAGCAGGCCGGGCCGTTCGGCCAGACGCTTGATCCACAGGCCATGGCTGACCAGGAGTCCGATCGCGGCACTGTGGGCCAGGGAGCCGTCCGCCGTCCTCTGGAGCGTCTGCGCCAGCTCCGCGGGGTCGACCAGCACGGGGTCGCCGTCGGTCTGCTGCCAGGGGCAGTCACGTTCGTCGTGGTCAACTCCGGTTTCCTCGCCGTCGGCATCGCCGCAGTACTCGCAGAACATCGCGGTCTCCTCTCGTTTCAGGCATGGAGGGGGTAGGGACTTGGCGCGAGACGGTCACGCCGACCGGTATGCGGCAGGTGTCAGGCCGTCGCGGGCTTGGCCTTGGACAGCGGCACAGAATCCGCAGGCGTAGTGGCCAGCGTGGGGCGGAAGGGTGCGAGTTCGGGCAGATCCGGGGTGCGGTCGGCGTACCGGTTGCAGATGTTCACGGCCTGCCGAAGCGTGGTGTGCGGGGCGCGGATACGGGCCCACCCGCCGGTGGAGTCACCTGCGATGGCGACGCCGCGAGCCTCGGCGGGGATTTGGATGGCGGCGAGGACGGCGTCCGGGGAGATGTCGCCGAAGGCCATGTTGGCTGAGGGTTCGTCGTTGACGCGGTGGGCGGTACGGCCGGTGAGCTGGGCGCGGAGCATGGTGATGCCCTTGCCGAGTTCAGAGCCGAAGCGCTGCCCGCAGATTTCCAGATAGATGCCGGCCGCGCGGCCGAGCTGGGCGAGGCGCACGAGTGCGGTGATGATCCGGTCGCGGCGCTTCTCCTCCTCCTTCGTGGGGCCGGAGAGGGCGAGTTCGGCGACCTCGTCGACCAGGACCACGACGGGTGTCGGGCGAATGTCGTCGGGCAGGTCCCAGATGTCGGCGGGGATCTCCGCATCCGGAACGTTCACGCTGATGCGCTGATCGGCCCGTATGAGCTGGTAGACCTCCTCCATGTGGGTCACGAGGGCGTCGAGGAGTTCGGCGGCGGTGTCGGGGTTGTCTGCCAGCGCCGAGAACCGGCGGGCCAACGGGAACAGCTCTACGCCCTGCTTGCAGTCGATCCCGACCAGGGCCACGTCCAGTGGAGCCAGCCCGGCGACGAGGTTTCGCTGGTAGACGGACTTGCCGGACTCCGTGGCGCCGAGGGTCAGGGCGTGGGGAACGGCGCGGTAGTCGCGGTAGTGCACCGAGCCGTCTTCCCGGAGGGCCACCGGGACCCGCATCGGGGCGCGGTCCGTCTTCGCGGGCATCTGCACCCGCTTGAGCACGTCGTAGCCGGTCATCCGCAACTCCACGACCCCCGAGCGGACTTCGCGGGAGGTGACGCCGTACATACCGAACGAGTGCCGCAGCCGGTCCGATGCGGCAGCCACGTCGAAGGCGTCCTGACCCGGACGGAGCTTGAGCCGCAGCACCAGGCCGGTCCGGGTCGGACGCATGCGCAGGATGCGCGGGGCTCGCGGCTCCGGAACCGGGCGGTTGGTCATTCGGGCCAGCGACAGCCGCCACCGCGAAGGCGGGACCGTTAGGCCGCAGGCGTCCATGACCGAGGCGTACCGGACCAGGACCCGCACGGCGGCGAAGGTGACCCCGAAGGTCAGCCAGTACCAGGCGGGGCGCCGCCACCGCAGAACACCCGCAGTGGCGACGACCAGCAGCAGCGCGACCGTGGACCAGGTCATTGGTCAGGCCGCCTCAGACTGCGCAGCACCGGCAACCAGCGAGGTGACCGCGACCGCACGGAAGGCGATCCCGTGCCGCTTCTGCCCGTTGAACTCGTTCTCCCACGGCCGGGCCACCAGACCGGTCAGCGCCACCGGCGTGCCCATGGCCAGCTCACCGGAGATACCAGTCTCCGGAACCGTCAGGTTCAGGATCTCGGCGTTGCCGTCCAGGACGAACATCACGTGCACCGTCATCAGGCTCGCCCCGGTCTCACGGTCGGTGGCGACCTCACCGGTCTGACGGTTGGCGATCTTCGGCTGCGGGGGCTGGGCCACCATCACGGAGGCGGCGGAGGTGTCGACGGGGATCTGACGCATGAGTGTGCTCCTAGATTCAATCAACTTGACGTACTTAGTACGTCGACCTGTCACGAGAGTGCACCTGAAGTACTTAGTACGTCAAGTGGACTTGCTCGACTCTTGTCCATCCGATGTGCTGCACTTAGTGCGACAAGCACTGAGAGGGGCTATGGCCGAGTTCACCGGGCGTGCGAAGTACTTGGAGATCGCCGACGACTTCAAGCGGCGAATCCGTGACGGGGAGCTGGCCCCGGGGACGAAGCTGCCGTCCGAGACCGAGCTGATGAGCACGCACGATGTCTCGCGAACCGTCGCCCGGCAGGCGATCTCACGACTCCGCGAGGACGGCTACGCGATCTCTCACCAGGGCAAGGGGAGCTTCGTCACCCTTCCTGGCGAGCCTCGCCCCCCGAAGCGCAGCCCCGAGTTCGAGGAGATCGCCCAGTACCTGTCGGAGGTCCGCCGGGACGTGCGCCGTCTCGCGGAGCGGATGGATCAGCTTGAGCAACTGGTCCGGAAGCAGCCGCAAGACGGTTGAGCATCGCGTCGGCACGGCTCGCAAGGTCTGCCACCTCCTCTCCAAGTGCCCTGACTTCACTGATGAGTTCCACCACTTCGGCCGGGGACAGCGCCATCGTGGCCCCTTCGTCGTGCGTTCGACCTGACAGCCCCTTGGGTTGTCAGCAACGCTAGGAGCGGACCGCCGCACTACCCCGGAAATTCGCTCCGGGGTCCCATGGAGAGATGGGGGGACGCTCTTCCCATGCGAGGAATGACGACGAACCTGACGATCGGCGAACGAGTCGCCTGGTACCGCCGCAGGCGTGGGATGTCCCAGGAGGTCCTGGCCGGACTGGTCGGCCGGACGGTCGACTGGCTGAGCAAGGCCGAGAACAACCGGCTGGAGCTGGACAGGCTCTCGGTCATCAAGTCACTGGCCGACGCCCTCGACGTGACCCTGGGCGATCTGCTCGCTGAGCCGACTCTCTTGGACTGGACGGCCGACAGCGGCACCCGAACAGTGCCGGCACTTCGCTCGGCCCTGATGAACTACCGCCAGCTCACCCCGCTGTTGGGAATCACCACCGAGGGCGAGCCCACCCCGCTCGACGAGCTGCGCAGCAGCGTGGCCGAAGTCTGGGACGCCTACCAGGACTCGCGGTACGGGTTCGCGACCAGGCGCCTGCCCCTCCTGCTCGCCGACGTACTCATCGCGGCCCAGGCATACGAAGGGCGAGAACGCGAGCAAGCCCACGAACTCATGGCGATGACCTACCAAGGCGCCGCCATGGTGCTGACCAAGCTGGGTGAAGCCGACCTCGCATGGATCGCCGCCGAACGCGGTTTGGCGGCAGCGCAGCAGTCCGGCAATCCCGTCGTGACCGGTTCGCTCTTCCGGTCCGTGGCTCACTGCCTGCTGTCCAATGGCCGGTTCGATGCCGCCGTGCAGCTCGTCGGCGACGCGGGGGACTACCTTCGCCCCGGCCTGGACGACGCCACCCCCGAGTTCCTGTCGATCTACGGAACGCTGTACCTCGCAGGCTCGATGGCAGCGGCCCACGCGGAGGACCGCGCCACGACTCAGACCTTCCTCGGCGCGGCCGACCAGGCAGCGCGGCGACTGGGACGCGACGCGAACCACGTATGGACCGCCTTCGGCCCGACGAACGTCGCGATCCACCGAGTGGCCACCGCCGCCGAGCTGGGAGACATGCAGGTAGCGGTAGACCTCGGCCCGCAGATCGATACCAGCGGCCTGCCGACCGAACGCCGGACCCGGCACAACCTCGAAGTGGCCCGAGCCCTCAGCGCCCACAACCGGATGGATGATGCGCTGGCGAAGATGCTCGAAGCAGAGAGCTGGGCACCTGAGCAGGTACGGAGCCACTACCTCGCACGCGAGCTGGTGCTCACCTGGGTCCGGAACCAGCGCGGCCGGCCAAGCCGCACTCTGGCGGACCTGGCCGACAGACTGCACGTCGTCTGAGCTGGGTACCCTCGGCTGCATGGCAGCCAACGCACACGAAGCAAAGATGGCGCATCCGCGCATGGCCGCGGGTGCGCTCTTCTTTGATGCCGACGAACGGGTCCTCATGGTGGAGCCGACATACAAGACCTACTGGGAGATCCCCGGGGGATATGTCGAGACCGGCGAATCACCGCTTCACGCTGCCATCCGCGAGGTTCAGGAAGAGCTGGGGATCACACCGCCCCTTGGGCGTCTGCTGGCCGTCGACTGGGCCCCGAACGAGGTCGAGGGCGACAAGGTGCTGTACCTCTTCGACGGCGGCCAGCTCACTCCGGATCACTTGGCAGAGATCACCTTGCAGGCGGACGAGCTGAAGGGCTTCGCTTTCCTCGCGCCCGAAGAGATCACCGAGCGCACCATCCCGCGCTTGGCACGACGCATCCTTGCAGCGGCAGAGGCCGCCCGGAGCGAGGCCGCCCCGGTATACCTCGAACACGGGCAGAAGCCTGACAGCCGAACCGCATGACCATGATCAACAATACCTTTGCAACGCGGTAAGACTTTCCCTACGTCATCAAGGCCCGCGCACGGCGCGGGCGCGCGCCGCCTCTACGGCGCGGCCTGCCTCCTGTCTCCGCCCCGGCTGGCCGCGCCCGGCGGCGCGCTGCGTGCCCGCAGGCAAGGGCGGGACGTCATCCGCGGGCAAAAGATGATGCCTCCGGCGGGGGATCAGCCAGCACCGGGATGGAGGGGGGCGCCGTTCCCGGCTGCAGGCCCCTAGGGGCGTGCGCGGGGAGCTCCCATCCCGTCCGCCGTCGACCCAGGCAGAGCCGAGCAGACGCGGCCCCTGGCGTCCAGGTCGTTCGTTCAGTGGCGCGCTCCACCTGGACGCCAGGGACCACGTCCGCTCCACGGTGTGTGGGTCGACGGCGGACGGGATGGGAGCTGGGGTAGGTGTGTGGTTGAGCTGGTCAGGCGAGGCCACGACGCTTCAGTAGTGGGTTACCGGCGCTTGCGGCGGAAGCGCGACTTCTTCTGTTTCTGGGGGGCCAGCAGTCGCTGGGCTTCGAATCGCCTTCCCAGCGCGGTTAGTGCCTTAGCGAGGTTGTGGGTGGCGTCTGCGGTGTTGGGGTGGTCGTCGCCGAGGGTGCGGCGATAGCGGTTGCGCACGTCTTCAAGGAGCTGAGCCGCTGCCGCGTATTGGCGCAGGTTGTGCAGGGCGCAGGCGAGGCTGTGGGCAGATTGGAGGGTTTCGGGGTGGTCGTCGCCGAGGGTGCGGCGGCGGCGGGCGAGGGTGTCCTCGATGATGCGGCGGGATTCGGCGTGCTCGCCGAGATCGTGCAGGGTGACGGCGAGGTTGTGGGCGGATTGGAGGGTGTCGGGGTGGTCGTCGCCGAGGGTGCGGCGGCGGCGGGCGAGGGTGTCCTCGATGATGCGGCGGGATTCGGCGTGCTCGCCGAGATTGTGCAGGGCGCTGGCGAGGCTGTCGGCGGATTGGAGGGTTTCGGGGTGGTCGTCGCCGAGGGTGCGGCGCCGGCGGGCGAGGGTGTCCTCGTCCATGCGGCGGGATTCGGCGTGCTCGCCGAGGTTGTCCAGGGTGACGGCGAGGTTGTGGGCGGATTGGAGGGTTTCGGGGTGGTCGTCGCCGAGGGTGCGGCGCCGGCGGGCGAGGGTGTCCTCGTCCATGCGGCGGGATTCGGCGTGCTCGCCGAGATCGTGCAGGGCGCTGGCGAGGTCGTTGGCGGATTGGAGGGTTTCGGGGTGGTCGTCGCCGAGGGTGCGGCGCCGGCGGGCGAGGGTGTCCTCGATGATGCGGCGGGATTCGGCGTACTCGCCGAGGTCGGCGGTGGCGTGGCCGAGGAACTGCGCGCCGGTGAGGGTATCGGGGTGGTCCTGTCCCAGATCGGTGGCCCATGCCGAGTAAGCCGCAGCGGTGAGGTCGCGGGCGGTGCGTGTCTGGCCGCTTCTGATCAGGTAATGGGCGGCGTCGAGGAGCGTTGGCCGCAGTTCAGGTTGCTCGGTGGCGGCGAGGTGGTGCGCTGTGAGGTGGGGGGTGAGAGCTGCCCAGCCGGGCCAGAAGTCCGGGCTTTGGGGGTCGCCGGGGTTGGCGGCGGCTAGGAGGGTGGTGGCGTCGTTGCGGATGGCCACGGCTTGGTCTGGAGGGAGTTGGTCACGGAGGACGGCTTGGGTGAGGCGGTGGATCTGGAAGCTTTCGGACTCGGTGCGGGCGAGGCCGTAACGGCTGAGGGGGCTTAGCGCTTCATGGAGCCACATCGGGTCATCGGTGTTGCCGGGGATCGTAGCCAGTCGGGGACGAACGGTCTCCAGCCAGCTGTTTCGAATGGGTTCGGGGCCGAGGAGGGCAACCAGGTGGAGGAGCGCGACCGCGTCGGGGTGGTGGTCGGTGAGGCGGTTGACGGCGATGGTGACGGTGGCTGCCACCGGTGCCGGGTACCCGGGAGCGCCGCCCTTTTGCAGGATCTGGGTCGTGTTGGTGGCAAGAAGCTGGTGATAAAGGTCCAAGCTCATGCCGCCGTTGGCGATGACGCCGGCGGCCTGGGCGAGGGCGAGCGGGAGATCGCCGAGGTCCGCCGCGAGGCTGCCGGCCTGCTCGTCGTTCATGCCGTCGACTCGCCCCTGCAGATAGGTGAGGGAGTCGGTGCGAGTGAAGACGTTCAGTGGGGTTGTGCGGGCGGTGCCGGCCCAGTTTGGGTTGCGTGAGGTGATCAGGGTGTGGCCAGGGCCTTGGGCGAGCCAGGGCTCGATCTGGGCGGGGTCTTCGGCGTTGTCCAGGATGAGTAGCCAGCGCTCGCGGATATCGAGGTGGGAGAGCAGGGCGCGGGCGTTGGCTTCGGCGCCGGCGTCGGGCTTGGCGATGCCCAGGCGGTCGGCGAGTTCGGTGTAGCGGACGGGGATCTCGTCGGGCTGTTCGGCATCGATCCACCACACCAGGTCGTACTGGTCGGCGAAGCGGTGGGCATATTCCAGGGCGAGCTGGGTTTTACCGACCCCGCCCATGCCGTGCAGGGCCTGAGGAACGGCCTTGCTTCCCTTCACGAGGCTCTCACGCAGGCGGGCGATCTCGGTTTCACGGCCGGCGAAGTCGGGGTTGCGCCGTCGCACGCTCCATACCTGGGGCTGCCCCGTACTTCCGGGCAGGCGTGGCTTGCTCTGGCCCGCCATTGGGGTGGGGGCTGCGACCGGGATGGTGCCGGGAAAGGGCGGGGGAGCGGTTGGGCGGCTGCCACTGTTGACGGCCTCGCGCAGTGCGGTCAGGGCTGCGGCCTCATCCAGGCCGTGGAGGTTCTTGCGGAGCTTGGCGGCCAGAATGCGAGGAAGATCATTGGTGGTGAGGGGTTCTAGGGCAAGAGGGATGAGGCGCTCGCGGTGGGCAACGGCAGCAGTCCACTCCTCGGTGGTCCAGCGTTCGTCCTCGAAGTAAGAGGTGGAGAACAGGGCGATCACCGCGTCGGCGCGCTTGAGTGCCTCATCCATGCGCTGGACAAAGTTGTCCCCTGTGCGCCAATCCCAGACGTCCAGGATGACCTGGTGGCCGGCCTGTTCCAGGTGCCAGCCGACCCATTCGGCCCAGGACCGGTCGGTGCCCGCGTAGCTGATGAAGAACTGCTGGGCGTGATCGGTCACCCTTGCCCCCGTCCCTAGACGCCATGCAGGGGCCATGATCCCGTGTATAGCCTGAGGCGGGTAGGGAATAGACGAAATCGGGAGGGTGGGATCGGTGCGGGGTCCGAAGAGTGTAGAGGTGAAATTGAAGCTGCCCGGAGTGGAAGTCTCCGGTTGCTGGGAGCCGAACAATGAGGAGCGGCGTGCCGCATGGGAGCTGTACGTCGAGCTGGTCACCCGGGTGTCGGTCGTACCGCTCCGGGAAGACGAGGGGCTGCTCCGGGAGGCACTCAGCAGCCTGTATTCACTGTTCGAAACCACGCGGGAGATCCTGCGCCAGCATGGGCCTGACATTGCCGAACCGAAGCGGGACGGGCAGTACAACTTCGGCTACTTGGCGGTGGCGATGCTCAACTACGGAGTGCGCCCACTGCTGGCCCACTGGCACCCCGCCCTGGAGGACTGGGAGCACCGCCGGCCCGCCGACCGCTCCCGACGCGACCACGAGCTGGCTTGGCCTCAATCTGACCAGCTCCGCACCGCCCTGCGCGACACCCGCCAGCTCCTCACCGCATACGCAGACCTCCTCGCCACCGCCTGCGGCGTCCCCAACCTCATCGCAGCCATCCCCACCCGCGAATGAAGGATGCAGAAGCATCCTGGCTTGCACGCCGCTGGCTGACCGTCCCTCATGGGAAGACAGGGATGGTGTGCCGGACGACATAGCGCTGGAGGAGATCGCGCACATACCGCTGGGGATGGAGCTCCCGGCCCTCGGGCCTTCGTCAGTGGTGAGGTTTACTGGGGCACAACGACCGCAACCACCAAGTCAGGGTCCGGCTCGGCGAGCGGCAAGAAGCCGACGCGTGATCGATCCCGGGCCGTCTGGGGGCCGTCCGAGGCCGCTCGCCAGTGGCCAATGACGACCAACGACGACCACCAGGCGCACGGACCTATTGCCCCTGATCAGGAAAAACGCAGGTCGCCAAGATCCCCCGGCAAGACCCAGGGCAAGATGAAGCGCCACCACGTGGGCTTGTGCGCCTGGCTCGACCTTTGAGGGTAAATATTCGGCAAAGCGCGACAAAGGAACCCTAAAGCCAAGTCACCGATCTGGCTTCGGGTACTACGCTCCGTGACCAGAGGTCAGCATAGCGACGGAGCGTAGTACCCGAAGCCAGATCGGTGAGGGGATGCTGCTACGCACTGTGATAGCTGCAGCTCAACGGCCTGCCGGTTAACGAGCAAGTCCGAGGACCCTGCGGGGCCGGAGCTATAAAAAAACCTGACCCACAAGGGGCCAGGTGGTTTATGTAGCTACAGTAAAGCGCGCCGACCTGGCAGTGTCAATCCGGCGCGACTTACCAGTCAGCTGGGCGGCTGTACGGCCCTACGGTGCCGGCCAGTTGGTGGCTCTTGAAGTCCTGGTCAGTGAGCTGTCGCCACCAGTGTCGTCCCACACCGTCAGTTGCCGCACCTTGCAGATCGCCAGCGAGGCGACTGCGTGAGGGGTTGACCAGCCCCACGGGTACGCGGCGCCGAGCCTCCTTAAGTGGGAAACTCAGGTCGCTGTCGTTCGAGATCACGACCGCAGCGTCCACTGATCCGTCGAATATGTCGATGAGCAGGTGTGACGCCACGTTGACGTCAGAACCCTTCTCCTCGCTGTGCGCGTGCGAAACCATGAAGACAGCGGATTGGGCGGGGGCCCCGCCGTCCTGGATCATCACAGGCCATTGCGGCGCCACCAGTTGGGGGCGTCCTCGGCCGTCCTTCGTTGCCAATGGCGAGTACTTGACGCGGTAGACGTACTTCCCGTACTCGATGTGATCCACACTGCCAGCTGCCACGATCGCTTTGAGGTAGATGTCCTGGTCACGGTGTCCAGAAGCGTTCCTGGTCGCGTCAATCCGGGCGGTGCAGTAGACGACACGATGCACAACCGCCCCCGGCCAGTCTGTGCGACGACCGATGAGAGAAGTTGCCAGGCCGCGGACGTCGAGCCATCGCCAACCTGCCGTCCCCTGGCCGCACAAACCTCGGCCGCCGTAGTAGAGGTTGTAAGCATCCACGTATACCCCAACACGCATCCCGGAAATCTAACACCGAAGGGTCGTCAAGGGAGCGAGACAGGAGAGCTGAGCGACCAAGAGACACCGCCAGTTGATCCCCATGTCAGCAGAGCCGTGCTACAGAGAAGCGAAGTGCAGCAACTCAGACGGCCGGCCACATAGGTCAGCCATAGCGGTCCTGATCCAACGGGCCAGGACCGCTCACGTAGTTGGCTGCTCTATGGCGTCGTTCTTTCACGACATCGACCTAGGTAGGCGCCGACGCTGGCGGGGTTTGAGCCTAGACGGCCCTGAGTCCCTGGGCGGCGCCAAATTCAGCGTGGAACTCCCGAAGGCGCAGGCCTACAACAGACGCCAGCTCATGCTCGCTGTAGCCATGACCAGTGCGGAAGACCTCCAGTACGTCTTTCAGGATGGTCGGCTCCTCCCGGGGAGGCTTAGCAGGCTCGTGCCTGCGGTACCCATGCTGAGACATCTGCACCAAGAGGCTCTTATAGCGTCGGTCATCGATCTTTCCGAGCGTGTAGGCCCGGCGGATGATCGATGCCATCGATACCTTCCAGTGCTGCTTGAGCTGGACCGCACGCTGGATCGTCATCCCTGATAGATACGGACCAATGTCTCGTGACGGCATCAAGAACGCCGCAGCGAACCTGTCTGCCTCTCGTTCGCCGTCTTCGCTAGGGATCTGATGCAGGACAAGGTGCCCAACCTCATGCAAGATCGTGAACCGCTCTCGATCGGGCGCCATCCCTTCGTTCAGCACGATGACAGGAAGATCGCCGGGTGGGTTCACACTCAGGCCAGAAATCTTGGGCGAGCCAAGGTCCATGCGGACCACGACGATGCCAGCGCGCTCAACCAACTGGATTGTGTTCTGGACGGGTCCGTCAGGGACCAACCATGTAGCTCGTACAAGCTCGGCGGCCTCTTCAGGTTCGTACTCGTCGACATCCAAGACGGGCAGGCGGTACGCCGGCTCGATGTCGACGCTGCGCTCGAGGCGGCGCAAGCGCATGAGGAGGAAGTTGACCTCCGCCTCGATGCGACGTAGAGCCACCTGGCCTAGCCCGGACTGCTTGCGGTGATAGAAGCCAGACGGCCCCAGTCCAATGGGTTCATCCGTCCAATCGAAAACCTCGCGGGGGTAGCCGAGCGCATCGGCAACCCTGTCGATGCGCTCAGGCGAAAGGGGGGCCACTGCGTTCTCAGCCTTCGAGAGGATGGGTTGGCCAATCATAGTGATCTTCGAAAGCTGAGACTGCGTGAGGCCGCGTGACTCCCGCGCCAGGGTCAGCATGCGCGGGTTCATGGTCTACCTCTCTTCGGATACTGCCTGATCGGAGGTCTCTTCGGCATCCTCCGCGGGGCGGGGCCGAACGATCGTACCCGCTGGTAGACCAGAGGGAACCAGGGGAGTCACCGGTGCGGTGACGCGCCCGTCGTCGATGCCAAGATCGAGCTCGATGACCCACAGCAGGTCTGAACCCTGGCTGCAAGTGATGGCGGCCCTATCCAGCTCCAGGCCTAGCTCGTCGGGTAGGTATCCGGCTACGAGGTGCGTCAACGCCTCCATGCCTGGAAGCACCTGATTGGCGTACTCCTGGGCCTGCCGCGTCGTCGCTCGCGAGGTCCGAAGCCTCTTGTCGCTGAACTTCTTGAACCGCAGGACGATCTTCTGATTGAAGGTGAGCAGAAGAAACGACCGTTCCTCGCTCACGGTGACTTCGGGGATGCCGTCGAAGGCGCGCAGTGCTTCATGGCGGATGAAGTCGTACACCAGGCAGGCGCGCGACCTGCTGCTGATGATGACCGCTAACTCGGTGTCAAGGGCCAGGAGAGCCTGCCAGCGTCTCCAGCCATCTCGGATAGAGCCACTGAGTTGGGACCGGTACGGGGACAGCTCTTTGTCGGCCTCACTGGCCGAGAGGAGTTGCGTCACCCTAAGCATCCTGCCGACTTAACTAATGCATGTCAATTATGCCGCGAACTATGCTTTCTCCTGCTCACATGGCAGCCTGCTGCGCTAGACTCCACACCGCCCTGGGGCGGCGCCTACGTCCGGCGGATAGCACCGGCACTGAGTGGTCCTGCGCGGCGATCCGCAGGTGATGCAGGGCGCGGTCCGGCTGAACTCGTGAAGCGATGGTCCGCATGCGTGGGCGCTACCGGTTCAGGGATACCCGGCAACGCGGTCGATGGCTTTTAGGATGGCGGCCGAGGGCAGTTGACGATCCGTGGGCTCTTTGGGCCGTTCATAAAGCGGCCAGGCGTCTGGCCCATAGACGAGCTCCACGCCTCCTTTCCGCAAGGTCTCGATGTGCCGGTCCCATGTCGGGTGTCGGGCGTGGGCGGCGTTGACCCGGGGGACCACCACAACGGGGACGTCAATGGTGCCGATAGCCTCGCCTACCTGTGTCAATGCCTGGTTATCCGCGATGCCGGTTGCCAGCTTGGCTACGTAGTTAGCAGTCGCCGGGGCCACAACGTAGCAGTCGACGACCGGATGGGGGCGGGGCTCGCTGGGCAGGCGCGGCGCATCGCGTACGGGCAGGCCAGTCACTTTCTCTAGTCGTTCAACCTCACCTGTGGCACGGAGCCATTGGTCGGCCGTTGGTGTCAGCGTCACGGCCACATGCCAGCCGCGGTCCAAGGCCGGCTCCACCAGGCCGGTGCGCAACGCCTCAACTCCATCAGCCGCCGTGCCGACGACTCCGAGCACTCCGCGAGCGACCACTCTCCGCCACCGCCCTATCTCGTTGCGCCATCTGCTGCTGCCAGAGTACGGACCGGACCCCTCGCCCGAGGCTGTTGTCCCAAAGCAGTTCCGCTGACATCCAGACTTGACATCAACGGCGTTGGACGCGAGCGAATCGCAGCGGTCCCCTGCGGAGCAGGCGGGGAATCACAGGCGCCGTCGTCCAGGGACGTGCCGACCACGCGATCGAACTTACAAAGCAGATGTCGGCGGTTCGAATCCGTCTGTGCCCACCGGCCAAAAGACCCCCAGCCGATCATGGCCGGGGGTCTTTGACATCCAGACTTGACATCAACGGCTGCGATCAGCCGGTGTCGCGGCGGCGCTTGAGCAAGCGGTCCATGTGGCTCACGGCCTCACGCTGCGTGTCCTGGACGACGTGGGTGTACACGTTCATGGTCACCGCGATCTGGCTGTGTCCGAGGATCTCCATCACGACGCGGGGAGCGACCCCGGCGGCGGTCAGCAGCGTGGCACATCCGTGCCGGGCATCGTGCAGCCGGATCACTCGGAGCCCGGCGTTCTTGGCGACCCGGGTGAAGGAGCGGTACAGGTTCCGCGGCTCGATCGGCCGGCCGGTGCGAGTCGTGAAGACGTAGCCGGTCTCCTCCCACTTCCCGCCAGCTCGCTCGCGTATGGCGGCTTGCCTCATTCGCTGCCACCGGAGGGGCGCGACGCAG
>NZ_JBUEGC010000076.1:0-17801 GCF_054963655.1 Streptomyces sp. HSS9-12
GCTTCGTTGCCGTGCGGGTGGCGGATGGGTGTCAACCAGTAGCCGAGTTGGCCGGGTTGGGGGTTGGTGTGTTGGGTGATGGGGTTGGCGGGGTGTCAGGCCGGGTCAGCGCGGGGCTGGTGGTGGGGTGGCGTCCGTCTCCGTCGTTGGTGGTTTGGGCCACTTGGGGCCGTGGTGCCGGGGTGTGCCCTGCTGTGGGGCCGGCACCGGGGGGTGGTGTGGGCCCGGTGTGGGCGAGTGGTGGTGTGGGCTGGGGCCGGGGGGTGGTGTGGGCCTGGGGCCGGGGGTGGGATGGGTGAACGGGGGCGGGTGGTGGTCCGTATGTGTGGGCGCGTCCCCGTGCCTGTTGTTGGTGTGGGCGGGATGTGTGTTCTGGCTCCGATAGTTGGAGGAAGAGCCGATGAGTGATGAGAGCAGTCTTCCCCTGCAAGCTCTTGCGGACGGGCAGGCCGAGGTCCGTTTGGTCCTTCATTTGCGGTGGGAGGATGTCGCCGCGTTGGGCCAGGAGGCCGGGCGGCTGGCTGCGCGGCTGCAGCGTTCGGTCAGTTTGGATGAGGCGGCCAGTTACCGGCTGGGTACTCGGTCTGCTTACGCGGTGCCGGACCGGGCCAAATCGGCGGCCGGGTCGGCTGGTTCGTCGGCTGAGCAGGCCCGGCAGGCGATCGAGAAGATCAACGGGTCGGGGCATGGTGCGGCGGGTGGTGGTACGGGGTCAGGGGAGCCGCCTGCGGCCCCGCCGGATGCCAGGGGAGCTTTGGAGCGCCCGGCGCGGCATCCGTCGTCGGTGGCCGGGATTTCCGCGGCACCGGGGGTCTCGGCGGTGGGCGGCCCGCCGCCGCACACGCCCCGGGCTACCGCCTGAACCGCCCGTAGTCTGGCCCCGGCCTTCGACAAGTTGATCTGGTACCAGACTGCAGGGTTCACGCGTGTGTCCGGCAGTCGGGTTGCCGGGTTACGCTCCGTGGTCGCTGTGCTGAGGTTGGTAGTGGTACGGGGTCGTGGTACTCAGGACGGCGAACCCGAGTCGTCGCAGGATGGGGCGACTCTGGTCGGACGCATCGACCTGGAGGTAGTGGTAGCCGAGGTCAGCGGCGATTCGGGCGCGATGGGCGACCAGCGCCCGGTAGATACCCCGGCCCCGCCAGGCAGCCACGGTCCCACCGCCCCACAGGCCCGCGAATTCGGTGTCTGGGTTCAGTTCCATCCGTGCCGCGCTCACGGGCAAGTCGCCGGCCATCGCGACGACCATGCTGACCGTCTCCGACTTCTGGGCGAGTTGGGCCAGCAGGCGCTGCCGCAAGCGGGCGCTGCTGGTGCCGAATGCCCGCTCGTGGACCTGCGCCACGAGGTCTACCCCCGCGGGGTCGGTCACTGGACGCAGGTGGATGTCTTCGGGCAGCGCGATGGCAGTGGGCAGATCCTGGATCCGGGCAACCATCAGTGCCTCCTCCGGCTCGGGTGTGAACCCGGCCAACTTCAGCCGCTCTCCGAGGTCACCGGGCCGGTCGTGGACGTATGCCTTCCACTCGAACTCGCGCCCAAGTGCGGTGAAGTACTGGATCTGGGCCGTGATCGCCGCATCCGCCGTGGCCTGGTCGAGGTCCGACCACAGGACGCCGTTCCAGTCGTGGTCCGCTCCGACCTGTCGCACGACATCGCCATCACGCTCGACACGGGTTCCGGGGCCGTCGGGCCGCGCGTCGCGCCTCAGCTGGCGGTCGAACAGGGCGAGTACTTCTTCATGATCCATGCGCCCACTCCAGCACGGGACGGGCAACCGCGCCAACGAGTTTCTCCCGACGAGGCAGGCGGGGCTCTGGCTTCCGACCTGCAGGATTCGACGCTCTCACCAGTCGTGCTGAACGGTGTTCGGGTGCTGGGCCGACCGCTCAAGACACAGGCCGCATAGGCCTCGGTGACGCGCCCTCGTCCAAGTGAATGGGATGCTCCGCACGGCTGGACGGCCAGGGTGCGGTCCATCGTCACGGTCTGTCGGGGACCCTGGCCGGTAGTCATGGTCGTGTCGGGAGGCCGGGTTGGCGCTGTCGAGAGTCGAGCTGTTCGCGAGCATCCGCAGGGACAAACGCCTCGATCCGACGGTGTCCCACCTGGCGGGCATCACCCGCACCTTGGAGGCGGGCTCGGTCAGCCTCGACCTGGTCGCGGTTGAGGCCCGCAAGGCCGCCAACGCCGTCGAGGAACCTGCCCGAACACGACGACGGTCAGCTGCTCCCCTGGATCGAACCGCCCGGCACCGGCCTGCTCGCGCTGCCACCACCGCGTGCCCAACTTCCCGAGGACACAAGCCCGTTGCCCTCGGTCGACATCTACGGCCAACTCCTGTCCAGGCGACCGAAAGGCACGGCACCACCAGCGAGATTCCCGGGCCCCGAGTGGACGCCGCCGCCCAGAGCGCAGTTGACAGCGTCATCGACGAGGCATGCCGGGAACTGCACCTGCCCACCATCCGCGCCCGCTACGGCGCCATTGCCGCCGACGCGCTGAAGGAGCGGTCCAGGGCGGCCCCGAGGGGGTGCTTCCCAGTGGCCGGGGCCCGGTGTGGCGGGCGGCCGGGGCGGGCTGGCAGGCGTGGTGGGTGGTGTCGGGGCGGTTTGCCGGGGGTGTGGCGGTGCTGCCGGGGCGGGCGGGCGGGTGGGCCGGCCGGGGGGCTGGGCCGTGGTGGAGGAAGGGGGTTTGCGGAAAACTGCGGCGGGGGTTGAGTCAGGGCGGTGCGGGTTGCGTACCTCTTGGCGTGATACGGCCAAGCATCGCTTGTCGGTTGTGTGGCGGTATCGCGGCTGGGAGAGGACCGACGGACGGGTGCGCTGCGTGCTTGGGCGGCAGCGTCGGGCGTGGGGCGGCGGCTGTGGCCGCCGGCCGGAGGACGGCTCCCGCGTCCTGTTTCCTTCGTATGCGAGGTGAGCGCATGTCTCGAGCGAGGCGCAACGGCAAGCGCCGTCTGGTCATCGGCCTGGTGAGTGCGGCCGCGGTCAGCGGTGCTGTGGTCACGGGTGTGGCCATGGCCGGTGAGGGTGGCGGACCGTCCGCCGCGGCGGCTCAGGCCCCGGGTGGCTCTGGCGCCTGCAAGGCGGTGGCCGGGAAGGCGGTGCCGCTGGTCGCCAGGGGGAAGAAGGGCGTGGTGCTGGATCTGCCGAAGGCGGCCGCCGGTCTGCCGGAGCTGGATGCCCGTACCTCCGGTCTGCTGACCGCGGCGGGGGTGGGGGAGCAGACCCTGCAGCGGGTGCAGGAGGTGCTGTGGTCGGTGCCCGCGCGGGAGGTGGGTGTGAAGATCGCGTCGGGTCAGGCCGGTGGCGCGCGGGTGCCGCAGGTCAGGCTCGCTTCGCTGGACCAGCAGGACCCCAAGGTATGGGCCAAGGCTCATCCCGAGGCCGATCTGGGGCAGATGACCGCGGGGCTGGCCGCGCTGAACTCCGGTCTGGCCGAGTTCTTTGCCTCCTCGGGCGGTCTGGACAACCTTCAGGCGGCGTTCGGCAAGATCGCGGTGAACAACGTCATCGACATCGACGATGTTGACCTGGAGATCAAGAAGGCCGAGACGGCGGGCAGGATGCAGTTGCGGGTGAACTCGGCGACCGACTGCGCGGCGGGAGCGCCCGGGCAGCCATAACGCCCAGTAACGCCTGGCCGGCGGGGACCGGTACGCCCGGAAGGCGGCCGGTCCCCGCCGGCTGCGTGCGGCGTTGCCTGCCGCGACGCAGGCCGCCCACGGCCCGGCAACTCGGCCGGCACCGCGGACACCCGCCGCCGTACCACCGGGACGCCTGCGGGGATGTGCGGCAGCGGAAAGGATGTGGTCGGCTGCTTCCCGGAGCGTGGGGTTGAGCTGTGCGGCGGCCATGGGGCCGCTCCTTCGCCGGAGCGCCGCCCGGCTTGCGCCGGGCCTGCCCCGCACGCTGGGGAGCGCCGGCCGGGCGAACACCGGCCGGCATTATCGAACGCCGGTCAGCGGGCGGGGTGGGGCGGGACTAGGATCACTGCATGGCCGGCCCGGTCCAGTCCATCGAACGGGCGGCGGCGATCTTGCGGCTGCTGGCCAGCGGTCCCCGCCGGCTTGCGCTGGGTGAGGTGGCCGCGGCGTTGGGGCTGGCGAAGGGCACCACGCACGGCATTCTGCGTACGTTGCAGCATGTGGATTTCGTGGAGCAGGACGCGGCGACGGGGAAGTACCAGCTCGGGGCGGCGCTGCTGCATCTGGGCAGCAGTTATCTGGACGTCAACGAGTTGCGTTCGCGTTCCATCAACTGGGCTGATGCGCTGGCCGCCCGCACGGGTGAGGCGGTCCGGCTGGGTACTCCGCTGGAGGGCAAGCTGCTCATCGTGCATCACGTCTTCCGTCCCGATGACACCCTGCAGACCCTGGATGTGGGCGCGCTGGCGCCGCTGCACGCCTCCTCGCTCGGCAAGGTGCTGCTGGCGTTCGGGACGGCGCCGGTGGAGCCGGTGCTTGGGGCCGGTCTGGAGGCCTATACCCGGCACACCCTGGCCACCCGCGAGAGTCTGACGCGGGCGCTGGGTGAGATCCGTGAGCAGGGGTGGGCCGCGGAGGTACAGGAAATGATGATGGGAGAGGCCGGAATCGCCGCCCCGATCCGCGGCCAGGGCGGCCTGGTGGTGGGTGCGATCGGGATCTCCGGCGCGGTTGAGCGGATCTGCGACAGCAAAGGCCGGCCCCTGCCGGACCTGGTCACCCAGGTCCGGCACGCCGCGCGGGCGATTTCCAAAGACCTGGGAGCCGCCCGCTGGTGACACTCCCCTACCGCCCTGCTCAACCCCACGGAAGGCAGGACTGATCATGGTTGAGCGGTATGTGATGTCCGTCGACCAGGGCACCACCTCCACCCGGTGCATCCTGTTCGACCACCGCGGGCGGCTGGTCTCGGTCGCCCAGCGCGAGCACCACCAGCACTTCCCCCGACCCGGCTGGGTGGAACACGACGCCGCCGAGATCTGGCACACCCTGCAGCGGGTGATGCCCCAGGCGCTGGTCGGTGCCGGGGTCGCGGCCGGTGAGATCGCCGCGGTGGGGATCGCCAACCAGCGTGAGACCACCGTGCTGTGGGACCGGCGCACCGGCATCCCGCTGGGCCGGGCCATCGTCTGGCAGGATGCCCGGACCGGGGAGCTGGTGGAGGAGCTGAAAGTCCGGCCCGGTGAGGATTTCTTCCTCCAGCGCTGCTGCCTGGCCCCCTCCACCTATTTCTCCGCCCCCAAGATCCGCTGGCTGTTCGACCACGTGGATGATCTCCAGCAGCGCGCCGAAGACGGCGAGGTGCTGTTCGGCACCATGGAAAGCTGGCTGATCTGGAACCTCACCGGCGGCCCCGACGGCGGCCTGCACATCACCGATGTCACCAACGCCAGCCGCACCATGCTGATGAACATCCGCACCCTGGCCTGGGACGAGGAACTGCTGGCCTTCTTCGGCATCCCCCCGGCGATGCTCCCCGAGATCCGCCCTTCCGCCCAGACCTACGCCACCGCCCGCACCGTCCTGCCCGGGGTGAAGATCACCGCCGCCCTCGGCGACCAGCAGGCCGCCCTGTTCGGGCAGACCTGCTACGCCCTGGGCGAGGCCAAGTGCACCTACGGAACCGGCAGCTTCCTGCTGCTGAACACCGGCACCAGCCTGGTGCGCTCCCGGCACGGCCTGCTCACCACCGTCGCCTACAAGATCGGCGACCAGCCCGCGGTCTACGCCCTGGAAGGCCCGATCGCGGTGACCGGCGCCCTGGTGCAGTGGTTCCGCGACCGCCTGGGACTGATCAGCAGCGCCCCGGAGATCGAGACGCTGGCCCGCACCGTGGAGGACAACGGCGGCTGCTACATCGTCCCGGCCTTCACCGGCCTGTACGCGCCGCACTGGCGCAGCGACGCCCGCGGCGTCATCGTCGGTCTGACCTCCTACATCACCAAGGGACACCTGGCCCGCGCGGTGCTGGAAGCCACCGGCTGGCAGACCAGGGAAGTGGTCGATGCCATGAACGCCGACTCACCCCTGCCGCTGCAAGTCCTGCGCGTGGACGGCGGCATGACGGCCAACCACCTGCTGATGCAGTTCGTGGCGGATGTGCTGGATGTGCCGGTGGTACGGCCCATGGCCGCCGAGACCGTCTCCCTGGGCGCCGCCTACGCCGCGGGGCTGGCCGCCGGCTACTGGCCGGATCTGGAAGTGCTGCGCGGCAACTGGCACCGGGCCGCCCAGTGGCTGCCGGACATGGACCCCCTCCGGCGCCAGGCGGAGTACGAGAACTGGCAGCGGGCCGTGGAGCGGTCTCTGGGCTGGATCCGGCCCCCCGCCGCCACCACCTGACCACCCGCCGCGCCACCCGGGGCCGCCGGCAGGCCCCGGCTGGCGGCCCGGCAGCCCGAACCGGGGGCCCGAACCGGCGGCCGCAACACGCACCCGCCGCCACTGCGGACGCACCCCCAATCCCGGTGTGCACACCGGCCACGCCGATGCGCTCACAGGCGCCACCATCAGCCCCACCCAGCTGCTGGATCTCGCGCCGCTGTTCGCCCAGGCGCTCGGGAAAATTCCGCGCGTGACCTCAGCCCGGGACTGCCGGTCCCGGGTACCGGTCCCCGCAACGATAAGACCGGACTCTACCGGCACCCCCTCCCGCACCGCCCCGCGGCGTGCGGCCCACAGGCGGCGCACCGGCGGTGAGCCGGGCCCGTCGGCGCAGGGGCACGCGCACCGCCCGCCGCCTGCCCGGTCGGGCCGTGCGCGTGTGTCGCCTGCGCTGCCGCACCGGATAAGGGACGGCGGGTCAGCTGGGGTCGACGGCCATTTCCCCCAGCAGCGACCAGTCGTCCTGCGGAACCGTCACATTCACGATCCTGGGCGTCTGGGCCAGATGCGGCGGCAGGGTGCGCTGCGCGGCCTGGAAATGCTCGGACTGCACGTGCGCCGCCCCGGCCTCCTCATCGCGGAACGCCTCCACCAGGACGTACTGGGTCGGATCCTCCACACTGCGGGACCACTCGAACCACAGACAGCCGGGCTCCGCACGCGTGGCGGCGGTGAAGTCAGCCGCGATCTGCGGCCACTGGTCGGCGTACTCGGGACGGACGGTGAACTTGGCGGTGATGAAGATCATCGGACTTCCTTGTCGGTATCGGTTCCCACACCCCCGCGCCTCCGGCTCGCCGGCGCCACAGCACGGCCTGCGCGCCGGGCCCCGAACCTCGCACCCGCAGCGCCCCGGGCGCTGGGGTCAAGTCCTACCGCACCAACACCCCGGGCGCTGGGTCAAGTCCTACCGCACCAACGCCGCAAGGACGGGACCCGGGGGGTTCCGAGCTGTGGACCGGCCAGGAGACCGCTGCGCCGGCCGTTGTGGCGCACGCCGCCCGCCGACGCCGTGCGCGACCGGCCCGCCCCCGGGCCTGCCTCCCGCTCGGCCGCACCCCGCGCCCGTCTGCGACCCGAACGCACCACCCCGCCCCCCGGGTCTCAACCCGGGCTCGGCATCCCCTCGCGTGCGGGCGCCTTGACTGCCTTGTCGACCGCTTGCGCGGTCCGTACACAGCAAGGCCCACCAGGTCCGGCTGGTCCTTCGGCACGGCCCGCACCACAGCGCGGTTGCCCCTTGTCGTTGCCGGTGTGACCCGGCAGTTCACATGGCTCGTGGGCACCACTCGCTACGTCGACACAGTTGCCCCGGGACGGCGGCCCAGAGCGAATCCCTCGGTCACGAGCAAGGACGGCGTCAGGGGATCCGCCGGAGGGCCCTAATCCTCCGCCCGTTGGGTCACCGGTGCCTCGGTGCGGTCTCCCGGGAACTCATACCAGCGGCGCTGCAGGCACACATACCGCACATCGGCCTCGACAAGGCGGAGGAAGGCGGTGACCGTTTCGGTCAGGCGCTGCTGAAGGCCGGGATCGGCCAGCAGCCCGTCCTGGGTGAAGCCCTGGTGGGCCCGGGCCAGGCTGAACATGTCCGGATAGACGCGGGTGCCCAGGTGCTCCAGGGGAACCCTCAGCGCCCACAGCCCGCGGTTGCCGCCCACCAGCGACGGCGAGGCGGAGACCAGCAGCGCGTGCTTGGTCTTGAACGGCTGCGGCTGGATACGGGAGACCCAGTCGATCGCGTTCTTCAGCACTCCGGGCACCGAGGCGTTGTACTCCGGAGAGGAGATCACGAACGCGTCGCACCGCTCGAGCCTGTCGCGCAGCGCCAAAGCGCCCTCCGGAACCCCTGAAGCGGCCTCCGCATCGCCGTCGTAGGAGGGCATGTCGAACTCCCGCATGGCGGCGAGGTCGGCGTCGGCGCCGTTCTGGTTGATCAGGCGGGCCACCAGGGAGGCCAGGCGGGCGTTGGTGGATCCGGCCCGCAGTGCGGCACCGAAGACCAGCACCCGCAGGGGACCGGGGTGGTCGTTGGTGGGCATGGCAGCGTCCTTCCCCTCGGCGTAGGGCCCGCACGGGCATCGTAGGGCTCAGTGTGGTCGGGGGATGGCCACCCCACGATCGGACGGGGCCATCCGGGCAGGCCGGCACCCACCGGCAATCGCCGGCCCGGGTGGTGCGAGGACCTGATGCGGGTGGGAACGGTCTCTGAGCTGCTGGTGGGATGAGCTGGGGGACCGGCGGGTGGGCCGCTCAGCGAGGTCACATGTCGGGGCGCCCGTGACGCTGGCGGCCGGGCATTGCCACCGCGCGTGCCGTCGTCATTCGCTGCGCCAGATGTTGTCGAAGGCCGCTTTTTCGATGGCTCGCCGTTGCCGTACGGCCTCCAGTTCCATCACCGCGTCGTGGACGGCGGCCAGCACGGTCGCCACCGCGTCGTCGGCCATGCTCGGGGGTTCTCCCCGCTGCGTGTCGCGGATCCCGAGGGCCGCCGCAAGGTCGGCGAGGACGGGCTCATCGGAGGTCCAGCGCTCGTCCGCCTGGCGGCGCTCGGGCGAATCGACCAGCACCGTCTGCCTGGTCCTGGGGCTCCTCCAGCGGCGGGGTTGCCGCATCAGCTGCCCGTCCGCCTCCAGGGCGGCCAGATAGGCCGTGGCCAGGCCGCGGCCTCTGCGCCACAGCCAGTCCTCGACCGACTCATACGGCGCTTGCCGGGCGAGTGCGGAGGCGGCCTCATCCAGCAGGCGGTCTGCTATGGCCGGCCGGTAGCCCGGCACGAGGTGCTCGCCGTCCAGGGTGATGGTCTCGGCCGCCAGGAGGTCGATCAGCTCGGCTCCCGCGAGCGCCAGCGACAGATCGCCTTGCTCCACCGGGCGATTGGGCGCCATGTCCATGGCGGCGATCATCAAATCCCGTGATGTGGTCATGGGAAGGCTCCACCTCGGGGGGCATCACCAGCCGGTTCGTCGCCGGCTCGTCCGGGCACCCGGCGTGACGCCGAGCGGCAAGGCCACATTGCCGTGACCGGTGGCCGCTACCGCTGCACCAGGAGGGGAGGCGAGCGGCGTGGTGCGCCGGGCGAAACGCGGGCCGCCGGCGAGTACTCCCGCCTCCGAGCTTACGGAGCGGGCACGGCCACTGCACCCCCCGCGGGCCCTTCCCGGCTGGGCCTCACACCCCGGCCCCGGCCGGTGCCGGCCTTGAGTGCCGAGCCCTTTCCTGCCCCTGCACACAGCGTTCGGTGCCCGCCGGGCGGACCGACGAGGGGCGTTGTGTCTCCTGGCCCGCGCCGCCCCGCGCCGCGCCGACGTGGACGCCTTCGCGCTGCGCAGCCAGGAGCGGGTGGCCAAGGCCGTCGCGGACGGCCGGGTGCCTGTCTGCCGCTGCCTGCTGCTGTGAGCCGCGGCCGTGTAGCGGGGGGCCGGGGGCCTGGCCGACTGCCCGCCACCGGCCCGGCCGGTGGCGGGGGCTGTGGAAGCCGTTTCCGGTGCGGTCGGGCCCACACCCCGGGGCCGGACGGCTGGGGCCCGGTGCTCGGCAGACCAGCTGTTCGGGGTGGCCGGAAACGCCCCCTGGGCCGGGCCGCGGCTGGAACAACCGCTCAGCTACTCCGTTGTAGGGGTATATGACCAACCACTGCCAGCCAGAGCCGGACACCGCCCATCTACGCCCCCCGCGTGGCCGCGGACGGCCCATGGTCCGGCCCGACCGGGAGGACAACCCGTGATCGTCGTCACCGGAGCAAGTGGCAACATCGGACGCAGCCTTGTCGGCCAACTCCTCGCCGAAGGCGCGCCCGTACGCGCTGTGACCCGCAACCCCGAGCGCGCCGGGCTGCCGGCCGCAGCCGAGACGGTACGGGCCGACCTGACCGACCCCGCCTCGCTCGAACCAATCCTGCAGGGCGCCGAATCGCTCTATCTCAACCTCGCGGCCGGCGGCAGCGAGAAGGTGGGCCAGCTGGTGGAGGCCGCGGTCAAGGCAGGCCTGCGGCGTATCGTCTTGAACTCCTCGCTGTCGGTGACCGACACCCCCGCCGACGAGGAGGCCTTCATCCCCCGCATGCACGCCGCCGCCGAGCGCGCGATCCGCGCCAGCGGACTGGAGTGGACCTTCGTACGCGGCGGGATGTACGCCACCAACGCGCTGCGGTGGGCCGAGGGCATCAAGGCCGGCGGCGTGGTGCGCGGCCCCTATCCGCAGGCGGTGGCCGCGCCGGTCCACGAGGCCGACCTGGCCGCGGTCACCGCGCGCGCCTTGCTGGACCGCAGCGGCGCTCACCTGGGTAGGGCCCCCTCGGTCACCGGCCCGCAGGCGGTGACCCTGGCCGGGCAGGTCGCGGCGATCGGCCGCGCGATCGGGCGCGAGATCCGCGTTGAGACGCTCTCCCCGGAGGCGGCTGCCGAGGCGATGACGTCCGAGGGCTTCCCCCGCGAGGCGGCACTCCAACTCATCGGCTACCTCGGTGCGTCGGTCGGCACCGAACCCCTGATCACCGACGAGGTGCAGCGCATCACCGGGCGTGCGGCCCGTACGTTCGAGCAGTGGGCCCGGGACCACGCCGGCGACTTCCGCTGACGCCCGCCCCCTGCACAACCGGGAGGGCCGCAGTGCCGTGCGTCGGCGCAGCCCCCGGGAAGACTCGGCCGAAGGAGCGCCGCCCCCCGCACGCGGGGCGGCGCTCCTTCTGGGCTTTTCTTCCGATGCGGCAGGCGGTGCTCGGCCAGGGACGGTGCGGAGGCGGTCTCGCCCGGCGTGGCGCACGCTGCAGACAGCGGATGAGACCGCTGAGATGACACCTGCCGGCCGCGACTGCTGCGGGCAGCAGCGGGTGAGCCGGCGCAGTCAGGCACCACCGTCAGCCCGCGGTGAGCGGGAGAAGTGAAGGGCGAGCATGAGCGTCGGGGATGCGAACACTGGCAACGCCACGGCCGCGGACCAGACCGCCGCAGCGGCGAACACCAGCACCGGTGCGGCCGGCCGGCCGCTGTCGGGGTGCGCGGCGCTGGTGACCGGCGCGTCCAGCGGCATCGGGGCGGCCACCGCCCTCGCGCTGGCCGGGCAGGGCGCGGCGGTGGCACTGGTCGCCCGCCGCACCGAGCGGCTTCGGGAACTGGCCACCGCCATCCGCGACCGGGACGGTACCTGCGTCGTCCTGACCGCCGATCTGTGTGATGCGGCGCAGGCGCGTCAGGCGGTGGAGGAGACCGCGGACCGCTTCGCACGGCTGGATGTGCTGGTCAACAACGCCGGTTACGTAAGCATGGGCGCCTTCGAACACAGCGACCCCGAGGACTTCGAACGCACCGTGGACCTCAACCTCACGGCAGTCCTGCACACCTCGCAGGCCGCGCTGCCGCATCTGCTGCGCGCGGCAGCCGGCGGCCCGCGCCACGTGGCCGACCTGGTGAACGTCAGTTCGGTCGCGGGCCGGGTGGCGCGCAAGAACAACAGCGTCTATTCGGCGACCAAGCACGCACTGGGGGCGTTCAGCGAGGCGCTGCGCCAGGAGGTGACCGGGCGGGGTGTCCGGGTGGGGGTGGTCGAGCCGGGGATGACCACCACCGAGATGGCGACCGGCGCCGGGTCCGCCGCCGCTCGCGGGCTGCCGCGGAGCACCTGGCTGCGCTCGGAGGACATCGCCCGCTGCATCCTGTTCATGGTCACTCAGCCTGCGCACGCCGCGATCAACGAGATCATGGTGCGCCCCACGGCCCAGGAACACTGACCACTGAACCTGACACCCACTCAAGCCCAAGCGGCGCTTTGCGTCACGGCCAGGCTCGATCCGCACCTGACCTGCGGCCTTCTCGTCCAGACGGGCGCGACCTGGGCACCGCGTCAGTTGCGCGACACGAATGCAATTTCTGGTTCATTCACCTCTGTTCGAGTGCGCGAGATCTATTCTGATCTTCTATCAGGGACTCAGAAGATGGTCCCTTCACGGATCAGGTCGCCTCGACACAGGCAAAGGTCACAGGTCCGGTTCAGTAGCTTTTAGGGTGCCCGTAGGGAATTGACGTTCCGTTGGGACACCTGTCTTCCGGAACGGGCCGGGCCCACATCGTCCGCGAAACCTTCCCCGCAGCCGAGAGCTCAGGTACGACGAAGGGGCCCCGAGTGCTGTGCCACACCTCTGCTTCCGACGGCCTCGGGGCGGAGCGGGAGCTTCCTCGCACGTCGTGTTGGCCTCTCGCGTTCGCGAAGGTCTTGAATGCTTGGAGGCGGAAATGACCATTCCGACGACAAGGGAGGACCGTCCCTCGATTTTCGCGCTTGCCGTGAAGCACCTGCCTGGCGTGGTGGCATTGGTGGCCGCCATCGGTGTCGTTTTGCTGATCGTCACGGACCATCCGGACCAGATCGCGGCGGTGGCTGTGCTGGGCGCGGCCGGCGGCACCCTCCAGGTAACGGTGCATGTGTCCCGTCGCTGAGTGAGTGTTTTTCAACTCTGCCGTGAGGTGCGTACGGCTGGATGATCTGGGTCGTGGCGGCTGGCGGGACAGCCCGGCGGTACTGCCGGGAGTGCGGTGACCCGCTGCCGGTGTCGATGGCGACGGAAGCAGTGTTCTGCTCGGGTCGGTGCAGGTCACGGCGGTGGCGTAGGCTGCGGCCGACCCGGCAACGAATGATCGCGATGCAGCAGGGCAAGCAGGCGGAGTGCCCCGTCTGCGGCGGTCGTGGACGGTGGGCGTGGAACGGACGAAGTCAGCGGTGTACTGCTCGGACCGGTGCCGGGTACGGGCCTGCCGCCAGCGGCAGGCGTCACGGAACGGCGTTGCGGAAACGCCGTTCCGTGACGCCTCGCCCGCACCTCCAACACCGCACGTTGCGCAGGCGAGTTGGCGGAGGTCGGCGGGTGCTTCGAGCGCCCCTGGTTTGCGCTCTGCCTCCGCGTGTCGCGCCAGCGCCACCGTGGACGGTGACCGGGGCTGCGCCTCGTTGACCGGTCCCATTGTGGGTGGCCGGGCCGGGCCCGGGGCAAGGACGGTGGTCGCCATGACCGACCGGATCGGCTCAAGCTGCTCGCCAAGGAGCTTTGAGGTCCCGGTCATCGCGCGGCAGCGTTACGAACAGATCGTCACCCAGGCCAAGGAGCTGATCGCGCAGGTCGCGAAGGCGCAGTTCGCAGCTCGGTGACATGGCGCTGGAGATCGAGCCGATGAGGTCGGTGGGCGGGTCGATGCACCTTCGCCGCTCCGCCCAGCGGTTATGCCGGACGCAGGTTCAAGTTCCCCTTCGAGTCAAGCTCAGAGTCGAAAGCGGGTTTGGGTGAACCGCTCACCGCGGCCGAACGCGAGGACCTTCGACGGCCGCACGGCGAATACCGGAACCACCTCATCCGGCTCAGCGGTCTCCGGCTGGGGTCCCTCCGGCCGATGACGGAAGCCGCCCTCGACGGCGTCGTAGGGCCACTCGATCTTCGACAGCCACAGATCGGCGAGGCGTTCCAGCGTCATGAGGTCGGTGACGCGATCCGCCCGCCCCTCGACGACGATGTCGAGGCCGTGCCGGTACGAGTTGTTGCCGGTGGTGAGGATGCAGTTGGGGTTGCGTGCGAGGTTACGGCCCTTCTGCTCCTCGAGACCGGTAGAGAAGTGCAGCGCGCCGTCGAGCCACATCGCCGGCAGTGGTGCCACGTGCGGCCGACCATCGGCCCGGACCGTCGAGATCCAAAAGATTTCTGCTCGCTCGAGCTCGGCAACTACTTCATTCCACGGTGTTGCCGTGGCACCAGCGCTGCTGTAGTCAGGATGGAGCTCTGCAACAGGTTCGTCCGTCATGACACCGCCGTCTTCGTCACTGGTCGAGGCGGCTCCCTCGCTGGAGTGCGAGCCTGAGCATCAACCAGTCCTCCTCGTGGCCGTATGCGTCGCGATCTTAATTGCAGGCTGCGCCGATATCTCGGTAGCCGCGCAGGCCCCCGCGACTACCGCTTCAAAAACAGGTTCTGAACCTGCGGGCCTCGCCATGAGCGGGTGAGGCCCGTTCCGCCGTACGGCCTGGCCGGTTCGGCCCTACGGCCGAGCGCCGGTGCGCCCTGTGGTGCCCGGTGGCTGCCGTGCAGGGGTACACCCCTCACGAAGCGGTACAGGCGGTCCTTGAAGCCCTGGTTGCAGGCAACGGCCAGGATGTGGTCGCAGGTGCGGGGCTGGCCGAAGATGTAGACGCCGTCCGCCCGCAGCCGTGGCTCTTCCAGGTACATCCGGCAGCCTGCGAGCATCGCCAGGGCGCCGCCGAGGCTGTGGCCGGTGAACCAGACGGTCTGGCCGTAGGGGCTCGTGGCTCGGGTTCGTTCTTGCCGTCCGTGTGATCCGCCCGTAGGCTGAATGCGCTTTCAAGCAGGTCAGCAGCACGGAGAGGGGGAGGCGGCAGGATGAGCCCTCCCACGGTGTACGACGTCGCCGAGCGGGCGGGCGTCTCCATCGCAACGGTGTCGCGCGTCTACCGCAATCCCGACTCGGTGCGCGCCGCGACCCGCGACCGGGTGCTGGCCGCCGCGCGCGAGCTGGGCTATGTGCCGAGCGGGAATGCCCGCGGGCTGGCCAGTCGCACCACCGGAGTGCTCGGCCTGTGCTTCCCCGACTTCCACGACACGGAGGCCGAGGACGCACCGGACGCCGACGACGCCGAGCTGATGCTCTACTCCGACGAAGTCATCCGGGGTATGGAACGTGCCGGCCGGCGCCATGGCTATGCGCTGCTGATCGCCGCCTCGCACGCCGACCGGGCGGGCGAACAGGCCGCTGAAGTCGCCGGCCGGGTGGACGGTCTCGCCGTTCTGGCGCAGACCGTGCCGCGCGAGGACCTGGAGGTGATTGCGCGACGGGTGCCCGTCGCGATGCTCGCCGGAGAGCGGAACGACGACTACGACAGCATCGTCGTGGCGAACTTCGACGGAGAGCTCGAGCTCACCCGGCATCTGCTCGTGGACCACGGTCTGCGCCGGCTGGCCTTTGTCGGCGGCCCCCCGGACTCCCCGGACGGCGAGGCGCGTTTCCGCGGCTTCCAGGCCGCCCATCTGGAGGCCGGGCTGCCGTTGCCCGAACGGCCCGCTGTACGGGGAGACCTGACCCAGGCCGCGGGACGCAAGGCCATCGAAGAACTGCTGGACCAGGACGGGGAACGGCCTCAGGGCGTGGTCTTCGCCAACGACCAGATGGCAGTGGGCGCCCTGCACACTCTGCAGGAACGCGGAATCGGCGTACCCGAGGAACTCGCGGTGACCGGCTTCGACGGAATCCCGCTGAGTCGCTTGGTGCGCCCGGCACTCACCACCGTGCGGCAGCCGATGGGCCGTCTCGGCGAGCAGGCGGTGGAGCTGCTGGTCGCCCGGATCGCGGACCGGGAGCGGCCTCCCGTTGCCCGGGTGCTGCCGGTGAAGGTGACCCGGCGGGCCAGCTGCGGCTGCTCGTAACGGCGCCTGCGGAGCCCGGGCCGGGTTTCCGCTCGTTTATGGAAGCGTTACCTCCACTCCTCTTGAGCCTGCCCAACGTGTACGACAAGGTCTGTATGCGCTTACATGAAGCGCGGACAGGACTCGAGGAGGAGCCGCATGACCCGCACTGTGCAATCAGTCGCCATTGCCGTGACGGTGGTGTCGGCTCTCGGCCTGACCGCCTGCGGAAGCAGTGGCGGCGGCCAGGCCCCGGCGGACGCCAAGCAGACACTCACCGTGTGGGCCATGGGGGAGGAAGGCAAGCGGCTCCAGGACATCGCAGGGGAATTCACCAAGAAGCATCCCAACATCACCGTCAAGGTGACCCCCGTCGGCTGGGATGTCGTCCACCAGAAGCTGGTCTCCGCCGCTGCCGCCGGGAAGCTGCCCGACATGGCGCAGATGGGCACGACGTACATGGGTGAGTTCATCGAGCTCGGCGCGCTCGAGCCGGTGGACACCGCGACCTTCAAGAAGGACGACTTCTTCCCCGCCGCCTGGGACACAGGCGTCGTGGACGGCGAGGCCTACGGGGTGCCGTGGTACGTCGACACGCGCGCGCTGTACTACCGCACCGACCTGGCGAAGAAAGCGGGCATCGACAAGGCGCCCGCCACCTGGAAGGACCTGCGCGCGCTCGCTGACGGCTACAAGAACAAGGCCGGCACCGCCCGGGGCATCGACATCCAGCCCGGCAGCCTCGGCGCCTGGCAGACCTGGCTGCCGTTCTTCTACTCCGCCGGCGGCGAGCTGCTGGACAAGGACGGCAAGCCCGCCCTGGACTCCCCGGCGTCGGTCAAGGCGCTGACCGAGTACGCCCACTACTACGGCAAAGGCCTCGCGAAGAAGACCTTCACCCCGGGCTACGACGTGGTCAAGGACTTCGGCTCCGGCCGGGTGCCGATGTTCTCCTCCGGCCCCTGGATCGTCCAGAACATCACCGATCAGCAGCCGCAGCTCAAGGGCAAGTGGGCGGTCGCACCGCTGCCGGCCGACAAGTCCTCCACCTCCTTCGTCGGCGGAGCCTCCCTGGTCACCTTCAAGGACGGCGAGCACCAGGCCGCCGCGAAGGAGTTCACCAAGTTCCTCACCAGCCCGGAGCAGCAGGCCCACTGGTACGAGATCGCCAAGGTGCTGCCCGCCGGCAAGGCCGCCTGGGAGCAGCCCGCCCTCAAGGGCGGCGACAGCCTGACGGTCTTCAGGAAGTCGCTGGACACCGCCAAGGAGGTGCCCCCGATCGCGAAGTGGAACGAATTCTCCGCCCAGATCGACAACGCCGTGGAGAAGATCGCGCGAGGCGCCGACCCGGCCAAGACGGCCAAGGACCTGCAGAAGGTCACCGAGGGCCTGGTGAACTGACCCCATGAGCACCGCTGCCGCCGAGGCCGGCGCCACGCGCCGGCCCCCGGCCGGACCCCAGAACGCGGCCGGGACCGAGGGCCTGACCACGGGCCGGAGCAAAGGCCCGCAGACGCCCCGGCGCCGTCGGGACCGGCTCGCCACCCAGAATCTGGCCGGTTGGCTCTACTCCTCGTGTGGCCCCTGATCGCCACCAACGACCCCGAGAAATACACCCTTCCGGTGGCACTGGCCACGTTCGCCACCGCCCCCACCACGGCCGACGGCTCCAATGGTGTGCTGATGGCAGGCGCCTTCCTGGTGGTGCTGCCCGTGCTGCTGATCTTCGTCGTCCTGCAGCGCCACTTCACCCAGGGCATTGCCACCGCCGGGCTGAAGTAACCAGCCCTCGATTTCACCGACCTCTGCACGTACGACCCGCGCGTGCCTGCCGCACGGACGTCATGTATGCGCATCCATCGAGAGGGCCACATGACCGAGAAGAACGCCGCCCGCCACGACTGGGAGCAGCGCATCGGCCTGCCGAGCGACCGGCCGCTGTCCGGGACCGCCGACGTGCCCGCCCCCGCCGGGCTGCGCTCCGAGGACGGCACCGGCCATGTGCTGCTCGGCTGGGAGCCGGTCGAGGGC
>NZ_JBUEGC010000077.1:0-17683 GCF_054963655.1 Streptomyces sp. HSS9-12
AGCCCAGGATGTCAGCTGCCGCCGAGGCCAAGCGCGGAGAGCAGGACCAGCAGCAGGGTCGCGACGGCGAACAGCCCATGCCCGGCGATCGCGGGCACAGGGAAGTACCGCTCGGCGGTCGCGGCCTGCTCGCCGCCTGTCGGCGCAGTGGCCTGGCTGCGCAACGCGGGGATCCAGCGGACGAGCATGGTGAATCCGAGCAGGGCGACGGGCACCAGCAGGCCGAAGGCGGTCCACGCGAGCGCTTCTTCGTCGACGATCACGTAGATGATCCATACGACCAGGCCGATGGCGGCGAGCGCGAAGTGCCCGAAGACCACCGGTACGGGCAGTCTGCTGGTGCCGCCACGGGCTCCGCCGCGTGAGAGCCAGATTCCGAGCATGTAGAAGCCGCCGACAGCGGTGATCACCCAGGTGATCAGTGCGGCCATGTCCATGAGAGCTCCTAGGAGTAGGGCCGCGCCTGGGGAGCAGCAGCGGCCGTCGGATGAGGGCGGTCAGCCGCTACGACCGCCCTGGTCGGGGGGAACCCTTCGGCCTGGGGCGCCTCGTCCGCGCCCGTACGCCGTAGCGGTATGCCGGCTCGCCGCCGAGGAAACCCGAGACGCCCAGCACGGCCAGGCTCATCGCGGCCAGCGGGAGCTGTCCCGCCCGACGCTGCCGGACGGCCCGTGGTCGCGTACCGCCACAGGAAGTTGCCCGCGTAGGCGGCGGTCACCACCAGGTTCAGCGCCATATGGGTGAGACCGCCCCCCTCAGGAACGACAGGCTCGTTATTCCTGGCCGGGGTCGGGGACCAGGTCCAATGGTGCAGTCTCTGCCGTGCTCGGAACACGGGATCTGCGCGGCGAGCGCTCTGGCGCCGGGTAGGCCAGATGCACAAGCCGGGCCTGTTCTTGGCGCATGTACATGAACGACTCGAGGATGTAGCCCACGAGCAGAACGAGCGTCGCGATGGTCATGATCGCGGCCGCGAGGATCGCCGTGGGGAAGCGGGGCACGGTGCCCGTGTGGATGAAGTCGATGATGACGGGTGTGCCGAGGACGAGCGCGCAGAGGGCGAGCAGACCCGCGATCACGGTGTGGACGAGCGAGGGCCGTTCGCGCCGTGTCAGATTGAGGATGACTGAGAGGATGCGCCAGCCGTCGCGAAAAGTCCGCAGTTTGCTCGCGCTTGCCGCCGGCCGGTCCTTGAAGCCGACTGCGACCTCTGCCGTGGGGAGCCGGAGGTGCAGTGCGTGGACCGTCATCTCGGTCTCGGTCTCGAACTCGCGGGAAAGCGCCGGGAAGGATTTGACGAAGCGCCGAGAGAAGACCCGGTAACCGCTCAGCATGTCGGTCACCTCATTGCCGAAAAGGGACCGCACCGCTCCCGTGAGCAGCTTGTTGCCCGCGGCGTGCCCCGCCCGAAAGGCACCGTCCACCGTCTCGTGGCGCGTACCGATGACTTGGTCGTAGGGCCCCTCGAACAGCAGGTCCACCATGTCACGCGCCCGTGACGCGTCGTAGGTGTCGTCACCGTCGATGATGAGCAGGGCATCAGCGTCGATATCGGCGAAGGCGCGCCGAATGACGTTACCCTTTCCCTTACGAGGCTCCTTCCTGATGATCGCACCCGCCTCGTGGGCGACCTCCACCGTGCGGTCGGTCGAGGCGTTGTCGTAGACGTAGATGTCGGCCTCGGGGAGCGTCGCTCTGAGGTCGCGGACCACCTTGCCGACGGCCGCTTCCTCGTTGTGGCACGGCACGATGCAGGCGATCGTCGGGCTCACGACCTCTCCTTGATTGGCTGGATTTCGAAGATAATAGGACATAACGCTGTATAAGGCGCGCCCATCCTCTCTGTGTCGGTACCCCTGCACGGGATGCTGTGCATGTGTGACGTCAGAGGTGTCTGGCGCGCGGCCGCCAAGTCGGCATCCGTGCCCTGGCCGGGAATCTGCGCTCGACTGGCAATGCAGGGTCGGCCCCGTCCTCGCTGTTAGCATCCCGGCACATGGGATATGTCCGACTTGTCCGGCGTGAGCGGCGCTGGGTCTGGGCTCTGGCGATCATCGCCGCCGTCTGCTGTCTGGCCACCATCGTCGTGTTTTCCCCCGGGTATATGAGTCCGGACACCTTTTCCCAGTTCAAACAGGCCATGGGCTGGGTTGGACTGACCGACTGGCACCCACCCGTGATGGCCCTGGTATGGCGAGCGCTCATCGCTGTGACCGGCACGCCCGCGACCATGGCCGTCCTGCAGTCCGTCATCTTCTGGGCCGCGCTGTGGGTGATCGCCGGGTGTGTCTGGGAACTGACCGCGCGTCGTTCAGCATCCCTCGCCGTCCTCGGCCTCGGGCTGGCCCCGCACGTCCTGACGTTCGTCGGAGTGGTCTGGAAGGACGTCCACATGGCGTTCGCACTCCTCGCCGTCAGCGCGGTGGCGTTCGTCGGCCGGTGTCTGCGAGCCGGTCGCCCCGCCCTGCGGTGGGCCCTCCTGGGGCTCGGCGTGCTCTTCCTCGTCTATGCCATCCTGGTTCGCAAGAACGCGATCCTCGCCGCGATCCCGATCTTCGTGATGCTCGTTCTCGCGCTGTGGCGCAACCCCGGGCGCCGGAGGTGGATCGCGTCCACGATGGCCTTCGTCCTCGGCCTTGTCGTGTCAATGGCCGCCATCTCCGCATTCGCGCGGCCGGCACAGACGAACCAAGGCTCGCAGATCATGCTGGACGACCTGGTACACGTCCTGAGTGTGGACGAGCTGCGGTCGGCGGCCGTGTCACCGGATCTTCGGCATCGCCTTGTGGCTGCGGCGGAGAAGTGTGACCGCATCAATGTCTTGTCGGACTCCTACTTCAACTGTTGGGAACAAGGCCGGAAAGGATGGATTGCCGACACGAACGAGATCAGGCCCCTGTGGATCCATGAGATGGCCGGCCACGTTCCCGGCTATCTGCAATACCGTCTGCAGCTCTTCTCGGGCCTGCTCTTCAAGGGCGGCTACCAATTCAAGGACGGGATCAGTGCCAACAACCTGGGGTTCAAGGTGTCACACCCCCGATTGAAGGCCATGCTCCAGAAATACGTCCTTGGTACGCTCAGGGATCTGCCGTTCCTGTTCGCGGGGTGGTTCTGGCTCGCCGTTGCGCTCGTGCTGTCGATCCGCCCGGGCAAGGGGATGTTCTCGGTGCCGGTTCGGGCGCTCGGGGTCAGTTCGGCGGCATACGTGCTCGGTTACCTGCCCATCATGCCGGCGACTGACTACCGCTACATCTACTGGCCGGCGATCGCGGGCACGCTCGGTCTTCTCCTCTTTTGGCTGGGACGTGACCGAACTCCGCGTATGGCCGGCTCTGGCGCGGACGGCCCCCACATGACGGTGCATCAGCCACTGGATCCCAAGCGTAGGCATCTGACCAGCTGAGTTGCCCACTCAAGCTAGTGCCGCGTGCTCGGCTGAATCCACGGCCGCGTCGCCCGCTTCGTCGAGGGGCCGGAGGCGGAGCCCGACATGGACCGGCTCGTGCACAAGTACCTCGGCACGCCGTTTGAGTGGCTGATGCCCGGGGAGCGGCGGGTGACGGTGGTGATCGAGCCCCTGCGGGTGCGCCATATCGTCGGCGTCGAGCCCTTGGGGCCGCAGTGAACAGTGAGTGAGCTGACAGCAGATGGCTGCCGGGGCTTCGAGCCTCCTCGCCGGTGCTCGACAGGACCATGAGCAACAGGGCAGGCACGGCGGAGGATCCGAACGCCTTGTGGAAGTACTGTGTGTCAGCACTCGAACACCTTCCGGTGAGATCTTCGCATCTCTAGCCTGACGCGGACATGATGACAAGCCCGCGGAGAGGCGGTCGCATGCAGAAGGGGCAGACACGGCGGCGGTTCCTGGCCACCGCGGGTGGCGCCGGCGGCGCGATGACACTGGGCACAACGGCCTCCGCGGCGGCGGGGTCCGCCGCACGGCCCGCGGGGCGCGGCGGCGCCACCGTCGCCGTGCTCGGCGGGGGCGTCTCCGGCCTGAGCGCCGCACAGGAACTCGCCGAACGGGGCTACGCAGTCAGGGTCTACGAGTACCTCACCGCCCTCGGCGGCAAGGCCCGCAGCATGGATGTCCCAGGCACCGGCAGCGGCGGCCGCAAGCCGCTCCCGGGCGAGCACGGCTTCCGCTTCTTCCCCGGCTTCTACCGGAACCTGCCGGACACCATGCGTCGTATCCCCTTCCCCGGCAACACCAACGGCGTTCACGACAACCTGCGCAGCGGTACCGAAACGCTCTTCGCCCGCGAATCCGGCAGGCCCGACCTGCGTTTCCCGCTGCGTCGTATCACCACGCCACCCCGTACCGGCGATCTCACCCCCGAGTGGATCCGCGACCAGCTGCTCGCCGCCCTCGACCTGGGCACCCGGCTCCCCGCTCACGAGACCGCGTACTTCGCCAACCGCATCCTGGTCCACCTCACCAGCTGCGACGCGCGCCGCGACAACCAGTGGGAGAAGGTGCCCTGGTGGGATTTCATCCGGGCCGGCGACATGAGCGAGGAGTACCAGCGGTTCTTCGGGACCGGGCAGACCCGCAACCTCGTCGCCACCCGAGCCGAGCAGGCCTCCACCCGCACCGTGTGCCGCGTCATCATGGAGGCCCTGCTGCTGTGGGGGCTGCTTGGCCGGGGCCAGGACGGCGACATCGACCGAGTCCTCAACGCGCCCACCAGCGAGGCCTGGATCGACCCGTGGGTGACCCACCTGCGCACGCTCGGGGTGGAGTTCGTGCTCGGCACCGAGGTGCGCGAAGTGCTCTACGAGGACGGGCGGATCACCGGCGTGCGTGTGAGCGCACCGGACGGCACCACCGCGCGGACGGTCACCGCGGACTACTACGTTTCCGCCATGCCGGTCGAGCATGCCCGCCCGACCTGGGGCGCCGCCCTGCGGGCCGCCGACCCGCAGCTGCCGCGCTGCGACGCGCTGCGCACCGACTGGATGGTGGGTGTGCAGTTCTATCTCCGCAAGCCCACCCCGCTGGTCCATGGGCACGTCAACTGCCTCGACACGCCCTGGTCGATCACCGCGATCGGTCAGGGCCAGTTCTGGGACGTCCGCGACTTTCCCGCCGACTACGGGGACGGCCGGGCCGCGGACTGCCTGTCCACCATCGTCTCCGAGTGGGACCGGCCCGGGATCCTCTACGGCAAGACCGCCCGGCAGTGCACCCGGGAGGAGGTCGTTGCCGAGGTCTGGGCCCAGCTCAAGGACGCCGTGGGCAGCGGTGGACGGTCCGTACTCGAAGACGCCGACCGCGTCGGCTGGTTCATGGACCCCGCGGTCACCGGCCTCGGCGGCCCCGCGCCGAGCAATCGCGAGCAGCTCCTCATTCACCCCACCGGCACGCTCTACAACCGTCCCAGGGCGGACACCGCCGTTCCCAACTTCTTCCTCGCCGGGGACTATGTGCGAACCGACGTCGACCTCGCCACGATGGAAGGCGCCAACGAGTCGGCCCGGCTGGCGGTCAACGCCCTGCTCGACGCGGACGGCTCCGCCGCCGAACGCTGCCGGATCCGGCCGCTGTACCAGCCGCCTGAGATGGAACCCTTCAAGCGCATGGACGAGGTCCGCTACCGCCTGGGTCTGCCGAACACCTTCGACCTGGGGTGACGCACGTCACCCTCGTACGGTCACGCCGGCCGGCGCGGCGCGGCTGGCCACACCGGGAGGAGGCCTCAGCGCACGGATTGGCCGATGCCGAGGAGGTTCCCTTCGCTGTCCCGGAACCAGGCGCCCCGCTCGCCCGTGCCGGCCGACGGGTAGTTGCCCTCGATGTCGGCGATACCGTTGACGGTCCGGAAGCCGGGGGCGTCGACTTCTTCGAAGACCACGCCCCGGCTCCGCAGCTGTTCGACTACGGCCTCGATGTCGTCGACTTGCCACGCCATCTGGGTGTGGTCGCCTGACGCCGCGCCAGTGGACTGGAACACGGTGAACTGCCCGCTGCCGCACTGGTAGCGCAGGCCGCCGGGTCGCTCTTCGATGGGTTCGAGTCCGAGCTTCTCCGCATAGAACGCCCTCGCCCGCTCGAGGTCTCGGGCCGGCAGCCGGGTGCTCGCATTGCTGTCCTGAAGCATGCCCAGACTCTGTCAGTGTTCTGTCCGGCTATGGCGGATTCTGGGACCGGTGTCGCGTCCAGTTCCGCCACGCGGCCTCATCCCACGAGGCGCACTCCGGCGGCCGGCATCAGCTCCCCAAGTGGCCCCAGCACGGAGCACCGCGCGGGTCCACGGCGTGCCGCGCCTGACCGGTGTGGCCGATCGTCTCGAACCCGTGGTGGCCGAGCGGTACGTCGACCACCTCGACACTGGCCTTGCAGTCCTCGGCGGCGGCCAGGAATTCCTCGACGGTCACCGCGAAATCAGTGCGCTCCCACTCCACCCGGGTCAGCACGATCGGCAATTGCCCTGCAGCACACACCGCTCCGGCCGGGCGGAATCGGGAATCGGTAAGCCCCCGGCTCGGCGGGCGGGCCGGGGCAGCCGGGGCTGCTCCCGGGCCCGCCGATGGGCAATGGGGCCACCGGGCAGTGTCTGGCTCAGTACGAGCAGATGCCGCGCTTCCAGTCGACCGTTGCCGTCGCCTTGGAGTACTTCCACTCCGGACCGAGCAGCTCCGTCTTCAGCTGCTTCGCAGCGACCGGGCTCTCGACGATGTAGCCGAAGTCCTGCAGCCAGGCCGGGTAGAGATTCTTGGACCCGATGTAGAACGCCGAGTCGTCCACCGAGACCAGCTTGTGGTGCGCCGGGTAGGGCTTGCCGTCCGCCCAGGTGGCACCGGGAGAGCTGCGGAACGAGGCGAGTTGCAGATTGCGGCACATTGCCTTCGACGCCTTCTCGTTGTCGCCGGTGAGGGCGGCGAGCCGGTTGCGGAGGGTGTCACTGACCTCGTCCAGGGACTTGATCTGGGAATACCCTCCGAGGCCGGAGCCTCCGCGGTTGGCGGGATCGCTGAGGACGATCCGGACCTTCACTCCCGCGGCGAGCCTGGCAGCCAGCGTGTCGTAGAGCCGGATGTCGTAGCGCGGCAACGGCGGACAGGTGGCGTTCAGATCCTGCTGCGAGATCTCGACATGGCTCCGCGCGCTCGCGACGAGCGAACGCAGGGCGTTCTCCTCGGGGTTGACCGTGTCGTAGTCCCGGTCGGAGTTGGTCTTGTCGTGCAGGCCCACCGTGCACTTGGTGTCCGGAGCGGTGGGCAGGTCCGGGCGGTAGCCGGAGGACGGGTCGGTCTTCTTGATGCCCACGCCGAGGCCGCCGACCGCGATGACCGGCACGTCGCCGGTGGGCTGGGGGAGAGCGGAGCCGTGCTCACCCTCCAGCGACGGCATGCAGGAGGCGCCGTTCGACGTGGCGAGCCAGACCTTGGCCGGATTGGACGAGTTGCGGCAGGTCCAGTCCCACAGGGTGTCGAGGTACTTGCCGGCCGAGCGGGCTCCCGGCCCGCTGAGCGCCATGTCCACATCCGACACGGGGTGGGCCGTATCGAGGTAGTCGTCCTTCCAGCCGTTGATTCCGCCGGTGACAGCCGTCCTGCCGTCGACCACGAGGAGTTTGGAGTGGTTCCAGGAGAACGATGTCTTGGACGTGGTCATCGACGCGACATTCAGCGTGACTTCGCTTGCCGCCACGCCGAGCTTGCCGATCAGTTCATTCCGGTAGCGGGAGGGGGTCACATTGAGGTGAGCGATCGGCACGGCACCGACCAGGATCCGTACGCGGGGAGAGTGCCCGGCGGCGACGGAGGCCTTGAGACCGGCGACGATGGCGTCCTGGAAACCGCCGTTGGGAAAGGGCGCCAGCGTGGAGATGTCCACGGTGTGCTTGGCCCGGGCGATGTTCCGGGTCATCCTGTCGAGCAGCCGCCGGGCTCCTGCCCGGTCCTTGCACGTGCTGTCGCCCCAGCAGCCAGGCGTCTGCAGGAGCCAGCCGGACGGATCGTTCGCCGAGGCGTCCAGTCGGTTGCCGTCGGTGCGTTGCCACACCGACCCTTCGAGTCCTGGCGAGGTCTGACGCAGTGACTGCTCGACAAAGTCCAGATGAGGGGTGGGGGGTGTGTCCGTCGCGGGTGCCGAAGCCGTCGCGAGCGCCGTGAAAACGGTCGTCAGCGCGACGGACGTCGGTATCAACCGACGGAGCCGGTGATGGACCAAGGGTGTTCCTTCTTACGGTGGCAAATCGAGCCGAGCGCTGACTGACGCTCGGCTCTGGTCGCCCCGAAGGTACCGGCTTTCCGCATGCTTCCACCACGCCGGAGATGATCCCGCTGACCCCCAACGCTTCTGATCAGCAACTTGATCCCGACCGGCCGGCTCACTCTGCGGTGCGGTAGTGGTAACCGCAGATTTCGCTGAAACCCGTCCGCTCGTACAGCCGGAGAGCGGGAATGTTGTCGCGCTCCACCTGCAGATACATGCGGTCGGCTTTGTGTGCACCGGCCCAGCCGGCCAGCGCGGCGAGCACATTGCGGGCCGCGCTTTTCCCGCGTGCCCAAGGAAGCGTGGCCATACCGAACACTCCCGCCCAGCCGGTGTCGGCGACCGCCCGGCCCACCGCGACGACATCGTTCCCGAACATCGCACAGGCGTAGGCGCACGGCCGCTCCACACGACCGAGCATGTCCCACTCGGAACGGGGGTCGCCATGACCATGCATGGCGCGCCAGATTTCGAACCATGCGGCTGTCGGGCGGTCATCCAAGCGAATCCGCGGCGCGACCGCTGGGGCCTGTGCCAGGACCCGCGCAGTCGACGCCACCTGCAACGACATCAAGCTCTCACGGCGGTAGCCACGCTCTGCCAAGAGGGTGTCGAGTCCTGCTGGACACGCTCTCGGGCTGATCTGAAACCGCACGGCCGCGCCGTGCCCGGCATAGAACTCCTCCGCCGTTACGACCCTGTGCACCAACTCGCCCGGTGCGACAGCACCATGTGGCAGCACCGTCCCCACCCACCAGGAACACCGGGGGGCATGGCGTAGCCACCACCCTTCAACATCCTTGGTGTACTCGGCCGGAAGAGCACGGGCCGCTCTCTCCTGGAGGCCTCTCACCATGTCCGAGTTGCTCATGAGAGACGGCCTCGACACACGTACCCCCTCAAAGACCCGCAAGCACCGGACATCTACAGATCTTGGCGTATCAAGAAGCCGGCCGCCGTGCCAAAACGACGTCTCATGCGTTCAACGCCGAGGACTGCTCGCACACTTACCGCGTAAGGTAGCCGCCGTCGATGGGATACACGGAGCCGGTCACGAAGGCCGCGTCCTCGGAGACCAGGAAGCCCACGAGCGCGGCGATCTCTTCGGGCCCGGCGAGGCGGGGCACGGCTGGCGCAGCGGTCGCAGCCTGCACCACCGCGGGGTGGTGCCGCGGCCAGCATGGGAGTGTCCACGCACCCGGGAGCGATGGCCACGACACGTACATGCGCCGGTGCGCATTCGAGGGCGGCGGCGCGGGTCAGGCCGATGATGGCGTGCTTGCTCGCGGTGTACGCCGCGAGCACGGGGAAGCCGACCTCTCCGGCGACAGACACGTCCCGCCCCCCTGACACCGCTGCGCGCCCGCCACGCCGTGGCCGCCGTCGCCATCGGCTCCCCATGAGGGGCTCCGGGGGCGGGGTACAGGGCAGTGTTTTCTGCCTGCGTGTGGGTGAACGATGAAACGACGCCCTCGCGCCGACCAGAACGAGTCGATGACGCCCATTATGGTTGGCTCTCGTGCCGCTGAGCTGTGCATTTGTGAACCTCAAGCCCGGAGTCGGAAAGACGACCAGCGCTGTCTGGCTGGCCCACGCGCTTCATGAGTCGGGTTACTCGCCGTTGCTGGTCGATGGCGACCCCGCCGCGTCCGCGCTGCGCTGGAGCGAATTGGCAGACGGCTTTCCGTTCCCTGTCATCGCCCTGCCCGTCGGGGACGTGCACCGTCGCGTGAACGACTTCCTCGGCGATCGGCAGGCCGTCGTACTCGACGCGCCGCAGTTGGAGGACCATCCGCGCATCGCCCGCAGCATCATGAGGTACGCCGGCGAGTGGATCGTGCCGGTGACCCCCGCCCCCATCGAACTGGACCGGATGGCACCCATCCGCGGCGAGATGGGCGACGTGCAGTCCTTGCGCGCCGAGCAGGCCCGCACCGCAGTCCTGCTCAATCGCACCAATCGTCCCGAGGCCACGCGCACCGGCCCCGATGCCGACGCTCGCGAGGCGCTCAGCGAGTGGGGCTTCGAGGTGCTGGACACCCAGATCGCGCGGCTCGACTTGTACGCCCAGTCGTTCGGGAGCCCGGTCCAGGCCCCGGGCTCGGCGTACATGGATCTCGCGGATGAACTCATCAAGCGTCAGGAAGAGGCATGAACGCATGAGCCAGCGCAAGGACAGCTATCGAGCGGCGTTGCAGCGCGGACAGGACACCGCCGCACCCCGGGCCGCCAGGGTCACCACGCTGCACAGCAGATACGTGCGGGTGACCATCGAGGTGGACCCGGACCTGCAACGCGACCTGACGCGATGGGTGGGCCCATCGGTCTCCGGGCTCGTGGTCGCCGGCGCGACCGCTCTGCGCAACCTGGGGGCTACCGCCGCCAGGGCGCTCCGATCCACCGACGCCCAGACCGTGCCTGCCCCACGTGAAAGTACCGGTTCGGGCTGACGCCGGGCTCCGTCTCGGCAGGGCAGGGCAGAGCCACTCTTCCGTGAGGCGCTCGCAGTCCGCGGTGGGGTCAGTCCTCCTGTTCCTTCAGCCGCTCACGCTGCGGGATGACGGTGTACTTCGGGTCCTTCGCGGAGGCCACCCCGGCGTGGAAGACACCGAAGCGAGTGCAGACCGAGGCCGCCAGCAGCGCCAGCCCGCTGACAGCCGCCGCGCCCCGGCTGCGGCGCCCGAGCAGGGCGCCGCCCACCGCCCCCGCCGCCGACAGCACCTCGGCCGCCCGCATGAGCCGCCCGCCCCTGCCCCGCCGGTACGGCTCGGCGACGATGCCGAGCCGGCGCTGCATGGCCTTGACGGCCGCGAGTTCCACAGCCGTGCCCAGCAGTGCCGCGCTGCGGGCCGGGCCGTTCTCCTCGACCGGCGAGGTGATCAGGGCCATGCCGGAGGCCGCCGCCGCGGCCGAGCCGACGAAGACAAAGGGCAGTTCCCGATATCCGTCGTGCCATCCGGGAACGGCGGTGTCGGCGGCCAGCACAGCCGTATACGAGGCCACAGCCGGGCCCAGCAGGGCGGCTCCGGCGGTGGCCGCTCGGCCGATGCGGGGCAGCCGGCCCGCCGTGTCCAGGACGGCGGCGGCACCCACGGCCGGACCGTAGGCCGCCAGGAGCCACGAGCCCACGCTCATCGGCGAGGTCGGCTTGAACACCCGCAGCATGTTGGCGAAGCGCTCCGGGCGGCCGAGGTCGTGGATCAGGGCGGCCGCGGAGCCCGCGAGGGAGACCAGCGAGGAGATCTTCAACGCCCGTGCCATGGCGGGGCGGCCGGTGAGCTCGGCACCCGCGGCCAGGACCGAACCCGCGCCGGCCAGGCCGCCGAGGAAGAAATAGCCCGCGATGTCCCGGGCTTGCCACGTGGGCGGGTTGAGGACGGGCCTGCCGTAGTACGAGGTGAACTCCGCCTCCGGCACCATCAGTTCCTCGCCCTTGCGGCGCCTGCGCCTCCTGCGCCGGCCACCGCCCAGCCCCTGGCCGAACAGTGCGTCGCGGTCCGGCCGGGCTCCCCGGATACCGCCGCGGGTGACGTCCGAACTGCTCATCAGCGCTTCCTTCCCAGGCGTCCGTGCGCGGCGAAGACGGCGGCCAGGCCGCCGAGCAGGGTGAGCGCGGCGGCACCGGCGTGCCGCCACATGTCGGGCAGATCGCGGGTGGTGACGACCGGGTCCGGTGGCAGGCCGTAGACCTCGGGCTCGTCCAGCAGCAGGAAAAAGGCGCCGTCGCCGCCCACGCCGTCCTCGGGGTCGTGACCGTACAGCCGGGCGTCGGTCACCCCGGTGGCGTGCAGCCGGTCCACTCGGGCCGCGGCGCGCTCGCGCAGCTCGTCCAGAGGACCGAACTGGATCGAGTCGGTCGGACAGGCCTTGGCGCAGGCGGGCTCCTGCCCGGCGCCGAGCCGGTCGTAGCACATCGTGCACTTGAAGACGCGGCCGTCGTCCGGGCGCTGGTCGATGACACCGTACGGGCAGGCGGGGACGCAGTATCCGCAGCCGTTGCAGATGTCCTCCTGCACCACGACCGTGCCGAACTCGGTGCGGAACAGCGAGCCGGTGGGGCACACATCGAGGCAGGCGGCGTGGGTGCAGTGCTTGCACACGTCCGAGGACATCAGCCAGCGCAGCTCGGTCCGCCCGTCCGGCGTGGGCGGTCCCGGTGTGGTCGGGGTGATCGCCGCTTCCTCCGGCGGAGTACCGGAGCCCTGCCGGGCGAGCGCCAGGACGTCCACATCGCTGTGATCGACGGTCCGCTGCGCGAGGCCCAGCGGCTTGCTCTGCTCGATGAAGGCGACGTGCCGCCAGGTCGATCCGCCGAGCCCCTCGCTGTTGTCGAAGCTCATGCCGGTGAGTCTGAGACCGTCCTCGGGGATGGCGTTCCACTCCTTGCACGCCACCTCGCAAGCCTTGCAGCCGATACAGATGGAGGTGTCGGTGAAGAAACCGACGCGCGGGGGATGGCCGTCGTGCCCGGCGTCGGCCGCGACATCGTACTCGGGGCCGGACAGCAGATGCCGGCCCTTCTCCCCTGCGGCCGGTGCGCTCCGGCCTGCCCGTGCCGTCGTGTCCGTCATCCGCTCAGACCTCCATACCGGTGCGCTCGTCGATGCCGGCCCGCTGGCGGTACTCCTCGACCAGGCGCGGAAGTTCGGGGCCGCGCGGGCGCCGGCCGGGCCTGATGTCCGCGGTCCACGCCTTGTCCTCCTGGATGTGCACGTTCGGGTCGAGGGCGATATGGCCCAGTTCGTTCGCGGCGTCACCCGTGGTGTAGCCGTTGGGGCCCCAGTGGTAGGGCAGGCCGATGGTGTGCACCGTGTGCCCGTCCAGGTGCAGGGGCGCCATCCGTTCGGTCACCATGACGCGGGCCTCGATGGCGTTGCGGGCGGTGATGATGGTGGCCCACCCCATGTGGTCCAGGCCCCGTTCCCGGGCGAGCTGGGGAGAGACCTCGCAGAAGAACTCCGGCTGCAGTTCGGCGAGGTAGGGCAGCCAGCGGGTCATGCCGCCGGCCGTGAAGTGCTCGGTGAGCCGGTAGGTGGTGACCACGTACGGGTAGACCTCGGAGCCCGGCTGACCGCCGCTCGGGTGGTAGCGGTTGAGACGGTGCGGCTGGAGCGCCCGTACCGGGTTGCGCGGGTGGCGTTCGTAGAGCGGGTTGGGGACGGGAGAGTCCTGCGGCTCGTAGTGCGTGGGCAGCGGACCGTCCACCAGGCCGGCAGGCGTGTAGAGCCAGCCCTTGCCGTCCCCCTGCATGATGAACGGGTCGTCGCCGCGCAGCGCGTCGGGGCCCCAGGCGTCCTCGGGTGGTACGTGGTCGGGAGCCCGGTCGGGGATGAAGTCGGGCTTGTCGTGACCCGTCCAACGGCCCTGCTCCGCGTCCCACCACACATAGGCCTTGCGCTCGCTCCACGGTCTGCCGTCGGGCGCGGCGGAGGCGCGGTTGTACAGGATGCGGCGGTTGTCGGGCCAGGACCAGGCCCACTCGGGCGCCGTCCAGTGCTGCTCGGTGTGCGGCTTGCGGCGTGCGGCCTGGTTGACCCCGTCGGCGTAGACGCCGCAGTAGATCCAGCAGCCGCAGGAGGTGGAGCCGTCGTCCTTGAGCTCGGTGTACATGGACAGCGGGGACCCGTCCGGGCCGCGACCGTTGATCTCGGCCAGCACGGCCTCGGCGGACGGCTCCTGGAGCGGGCCCTCGGTGGGATAGTCCCAACTCAGGTCCAGAACGGGCCGGTCCATGGGATCGGTGGAGCCGGCCAGCTTCTCCTTGATGCGCCGTCCGAGGTGGTACATGAACCACAGATCGCTGCGGGCGTCGCCGTTCGGCTCGACGGCGGCGAAGTGCCACTGGAGCCAGCGGTTGGTGTTGGTGAAGGAGCCGTCCTTCTCGGTGTGCGAGGCGGCGGGAAAGAAGAAGACCTCGGTGCCGATGTCCTCGGTGCGCAGCTCACCGGTTTCGATCTCGGGTCCGTCCTTCCACCAGGTCGCGGACTCGATGAGAGAGAAGTCGCGGACGACCAGCCAGTCCAGCTCGGCCATGCCGAGCCGGTTCATCTTGGTGTTGGCCGATCCGACGGCGGGGTTCTCACCCATCAGGAAGTAGCCCTTGCAGATGCCGTCGAGTTGGGCGCGGACGGTTTCGTAGGTGCTGTGCGAGCCCGTGAGCCGCGGTAGATGGTCGAAGCAGAAGTCGTTCTCCGGCGTGGCCGCGTCACCGAAGTACGCCTTCATCAGGCTGACGACGTACGTCCGCATGTTCGCCCAGAAGCCCTTCTCGGTGCGGACTGTCCGCACGAAGTGGTCGAGGTCGTCGTGGGCGTGGGCGTGCGGCATGGGGATGTATCCGGGCAGCAGGTTGAACAGCGTGGGAATGTCGCTGGAGCCCTGGATGCTGGCGTGGCCGCGCAGCGCCTGGATGCCGCCGCCGGGGCGGCCGATGTTGCCCAGCAGCAGCTGGAGGACGGAGGCGGCACGGATGTACTGGGCGCCCACGGTGTGCTGGGTCCAGCCGACGGCGTAGCAGAAGGCGCTGGTGCGGTCGGGGCCGGAGTTGGAGGTCAGTGCGTCGCAGACCGCTCTGAAGGTGTCCGGGGGGATGCCGCAGACCTTCTCGACGAGCTCGGGCGTGTAGCGGGCGTAGTGACGCTTGAGGATCTGGTAGACACAGCGCGGGTGCTGGAGCGTCTCGTCGCGCTCGGGGGCGGGGTGGACGACTGGGCCTCCGGAGCCGTGGGTCTCGGAGAGGCCTGCCACGCTGATGGTGCGGCCGGAGCGCGAAGGGTAGCGGCGGCGGTCGGGCTGCTCGCCCGGCGCTCCGGGGACGGCGGGGGGCTTCTCTTCATCGGTGTCCCGAAGGCCCGAGGCGGCCTGCATCGGCGCGCCGCGGTACTGCCAGCTGGACCAGTCGTAGAACCGCTCCTCGGGATTGAGCCCGGAGAAGACGCCATCGAGGTCCTCGGTGTCGAGGAAGTCGTCGCTGACGATCGTCGCGGCGTTGGTGTAGGCCAGGACGTACTCGCGGAAGTCGAGGCCCTCGGTCAGGACGTGGTTGATGACCGCGCCGAGGAAGGCGATGTCGGTACCGGCTCTGATGGGCACGTACAGGTCGGCGAGCGCGCTGGTGCGGCTGAAGCGCGGGTCCACATGGATGACCGTGGCGCCGCGCGCTTTGGCCTCCATCACCCACTGGAAGCCGACCGGATGGGCTTCGGCGTAGTTGGAGCCCTCGATGACGATGCAGTCGGCGTTCTGCAGGTCCTGCATGAAGGTCGTGGCCCCACCACGGCCGAAGGAGGTGCCGAGCCCCGCCACGGTCGCGCTGTGGCACACCCGTGCCTGGTTCTCGACCTGCACGACACCGAGGGCGGTGAGGAGTTTTTTGATGAGGTAGTTCTCCTCGTTGTCCAGGGTCGCGCCGCCGAGGCTGGCGATGCCGAGGGTGCGGTTGACCCGCAGTCCCTCGTGCTCCTCCTGCCAGGTCTCGCGGCGGGTGCGGATCACCCGCTCGGCGACCATGTCCATGGCGGTGTCCAGGTCGAGGCGCTCCCAGTCGGTGCCGTACGGGCGGCGGTAGAGAACCTCGTGGCGGCGGGCGTCGCCGGTGGTGAGCTGGAGGGTCGCCGAGCCCTTGGGGCACAGCCGGCCCCGGCTGACGGGGGAGTCCGGGTCGCCCTCGATCTGGACGACCTCGTCGTTCTTGACGTAGACGTTCTGTGCGCAGCCGACCGCACAGTACGGGCATACGGACTTGACCACCCGGTCGGCTGTGGCGGTGCGTGGCCGCAGGCTCCGGGTGTATGCCGAGGCCACGGCCGCGCCGCGTCCCAGCGGATCGCCCCCTGTCAGTTGCCGGTACACAGGCCAGTCCTGGATCCAGGTGCGAACACCCATCGTGTGTCCTCGCGTCCTTTCGGCCAGTCGGGCAGGTCCGAGCCGGGGTCGGGGTCGGGTCGGTACGCGCACGCGTTCCCGTCTCGGCGAGGTTCACACCCATGTGCGCCGTACGCCACCGCGGGGACCCATCCGGCTGAATGTGGCGTGTCACGCCGGTCCGCCAACGGCCTTCTGGATGACCTGCGCCGCGAGCGCGGGGCTCCGTCGGCTCGGGCACGGCGTTCGCGACGCGGCTGGTCGCGCTGTGGCACACCCGTGCCCCGTTGCGGGGGCATCAGTCACGCCGGGCCCCGAGGCCGGGAGCCCCGACTTCGGGGCCACGAAGAAGGTAGATCGGGTGCCGAAGACCTTCCTCAAGCGGCTTGACGCGATAAAGCAGCCTCGGGGCGGGTGGCTGTCGCAGGAAGCCGGCCACGGGCCGTGTCCCCAGCCCGTGACCGGCAATGCGGAAATCCGCCGAAGTGGCGGTGCCGTCAGACCTGCTTGCGGCTTCTCATGACGAGCCGGAGGGTCAGCAGAGACCGGAGCCGCGCGAGCACCCCGGGCCTGCTGCGTTCCAACTCCATTGACGTCCCTGGGGCGAGACGTTGCTCGTGTGCGACGCAGGGGCGGATCTCGTCTTCGAGAATGGGGTCGGGTTCGGGCTCGGGACGGTGGGTGGGGTAGGCGTGGGCCCGCAGATAGCCCTCCAGCGCCCACACGGGATCGATGGGCATGGCAATTCTCCCTGACGTCTGTGGGGGGTTTCTCCGGGACTCCCGTCCCTTGGGCGGGAGCCGGTTCCCCTCAGCAGCGCAGGACGACGTGGCGAGCGCGGGCCGTGGCGAGGATGGCCGCGTCGGATCTGGGTACTGCCGGACGGACGTTGGGGTCCTCCAGCCATCGCCCGGTGCAGGAGGAAGACGGCTGGTCGTACTCGGCCGACGGTCGCCCTGCCCGCTCCTTGCGCGGGGTGCGACGACTGGACGCGCAGGCGACGTCCTCTTCGGCAGGGAAGGCGAGAACCGCGGTTGCGCTCTCCTCGGCTGAACGGAAGCCGTCCTCCACGGCGGTGGACTGCCCACCGAACAGGGAAAGCAGCAGCGCGGTCAGTACGGCAGCGGCAGTCCGCGCGACGGCCTGTCGCGCAGTGCAACCACGGCTGAACTCCACATACGGAGCGTATCGACTTGACTACTAAGCGGCATTCCATCGGGAGGGTGACATTCGCATGGCATATGTGGTCCAGGTGATTTGGGAGATGTGAGTGGCTGCAACGACGCCGGCGACCGCCGCGAAGACCAACCTGGCGAACCCTCCCGGTCACGGCAACGAGCGCCAGGGGCGTTCCCGTTCGTCAGCCAGCGCCAGGATTGATCCGGGTCCGAGAGGCTGCCGCGGGGCAGGTCGGTAGCGGGCGGCTCCTGTGATCTCGGCCTTGCCGACGCGGCCTCGGCGATCGGACAGGCGGAGGTGGCCGGAGATGGCGGAGGGCCCGCAGGCGGGATGCCTGCGGGCCCTCGATTCCCCGGTGCCGGAGCGCCGTCCGGCATGTGATGGGATTACTTCGACGCGTTCTCCTTCGCACCCTTG
>NZ_JBUEGC010000078.1:0-16648 GCF_054963655.1 Streptomyces sp. HSS9-12
GCAGCGGTGGCCTGAGCGCAGCGGTGGCCTGAGCGCAGCGGTGGCCTGAGCGCGGTGGGTGCGGTCCGGGTGCCGCCGCCTGCTTGGGGCTACGCCTGCTTGAGTTCCTGCCGCTGCCTGCCAAGCCCCTCGATCTCGAGCTCGACTACGTCTCCGGCCCGGAGGTACGGCTTCGGCTCCGGCTGCCCCATCGCCACGCCCGCCGGAGTCCCGGTGTTGATCACATCGCCCGGGTACAGGGTCATGAACTGGCTCAGATACCGCACGACTTCACCGACCGGGAAGATCTGGTCGGCTGTGGTGCCGTCCTGCTTCACCTCGCCGTTCACCGACAGCTTCAGGCCCAGCGCCTGCGGGTCGGGGATCTCGTCGGCGGTCACCAGCCAGGGGCCCAGCGGGTTGAACGTCTCGCAGTTCTTGCCCTTGTCCCACTGGCCGCCGCGCTCGATCTGGAACTCCCGCTCGGAGACGTCGTGCGCGATGGTGTACCCGGCGACGTATCCGAGCGCTTCCTCGGCGGACTCCAGGTAGCGCGCGGTACGCCCGATGACGACGCCGAGTTCGATCTCCCAGTCGGTCTTCACGCTGCCGCGCGGTACGAGCACGGTGTCGTCCGGGCCGACCACCGTGTCCGGGGCCTTCATAAAGACGATCGGCTCCGTGGCGATGGCCGCGCCCGTCTCGGTCGCGTGATCGTGGTAGTTCAGCCCGATGCACACGATCTTGCCGATGCGGCCCACCGGCGGTCCGATCCGCATCCCTGTGGGGTCGATGGCGGGGAGGTCTCCGGCCGCGGCGGCGGACCGTACGCGCTCGAGCGAGGCGTCGTCGGCGAGCAGCGCACCGTCGATGTCGGACACGACACCGGACAGGTCACGCAGCGTCCCGCCCTCGTCGAGCAGCGCCGGGCGTTCCGCGCCCACCGTTCCGACTCGCAGCAGCTTCATGGTCACACTCCCGTGGTCGAAGGGTCGGCCCGGCCGAGGGCAGCCGAACCGGCCGATGGTGGACGGCCATCGGAGGAATTGTCCGATCCTCCAAGTGCGTAGTCCACTGCGCAACACCCGGTTCACGTACTGGACCGTTACTTCGCAGTAGCGACTCCATTACCACCCTTGCCGCTTTCGCCGCTCTTGCCGTTCTTGTCACCTTTGTTGCCGCGCTGCAGCCAGGCCCGTTCAGCCGCCGCCCAAGCGGTGGTCGCGGCCAGGTACAGCCCGGCCGCCAGCGGAACGACGGCGGCGGTGACGAGCGTGCCGAACGAGAACATGGGCAGCACCCTGGCCAGCCCCGCCATACCGGGCACGGCATCCGCCGCTGTCGTCGCCGTCCTCGCCTTGCGCGCACGGACACAGGTCCACGAGGCCACGGCCGCGATCACGGCGAACAGCCCGACGTACACCAGCCCGTGAGCCCCGAAGACACCGCCATCCGCGAGCGCATCGGACCACCGGCCGCCGAGCGGTGCCCCGAGCAGTGTGTGCTCGAGAAGCTCGCTGCCTCGGCCGGAGAAGAGCCGGTACATGACGAAGAAGACGGGGAGTTGGAGCAGCGTCGGCAGGCAGCCGGCCAGCGGCGAAGCGCCGGCCTTCGCGTACAGCTCCGCCGCCTCCCGCCGCAACCGCTCCGGATCCCGCCCGTGCCTGCGCTTCAGCTCGGCCAGCTGTGGGGCCATCGCTGCCCGCGCCTTCTCCCCGCGCGCCGCGGCGCGGACGAGCGGGTGCAGGGCGAGCCGCACGCCCAGCGTGAACAGGACGATCGTGGCGCCGGTCGCCGAGTCGCCGAAGACCGGATGGAGCGCGTCCGCGAGATGGGCGAGAAGTGCGCTGAGTGAGCCGAAAACAGACATGGTTGAGCCCTCCACGGGTCTCGTCGTGCCGGGATGAGGATTCGGCGTGACGAGCCGCGCGGACTCGGTCCGGATGTGCTCGGGGAGCCCCTACGCGGCCGTCGGAAGTCGACGGCCTGGCGCTCGGGGCCGCGGGCGGCCGGAGGCATCGGGATCGCGCTGCGACAGAAAGGCCGCTCTGCGCTCCCGGTCCCGTATCGCCGTCCGTATTCGGCCGGACGGCACGGCCGGGGCGAGGACCGCGCAGAGGGCGGAGCAGCACAGCAGCACCACCGCCGCGGTGGCGGCGACAGCGGTGAGCGTGGTGGCGACCCCGCTCTCGGCGAGCAGGAGCCCGGAAAGGAGGAAGAGGAGCGCGCCGAAGCACGCACGCCAAGCGGCCTTGACCTCAGCCATCGCCCAACCCCCCTCCCGCTCTTGCCCATTCAGCTTCTTGAACAGTTGTCGTCGATGCTAACCCCGCGCGGCTCCATCGACCGCAGCCGCCCCCAGACGACCAGCCGGTACGTGGAGGTGTACTCGGGCGTGCAGGTGGTGAGCGTGATGTAGTATCCCGGCTCGTCGTAGCGGTACTCGTTCCGTACGGAGCTGTACGGCACTTTCTGGATCACCGTGCTGTCCGCGGGCGAGGTCTGCGGGACCGTCTTCTCCACCGCGTACACGTACCGGCCCTCGGCCGTCTCGACGGTGATCGTGTCCCCCCCCCCCCGCCCCGAGGCGGTTGATGTACCGGAACGGCTCTCCATGCGTATTGCGGTGTCCGGCAAGTACGAAGTTCGCGGCCTGGCCGGGCTGGGCGGTCTGCGGATAGTGCCCGACGTATCCGTGGTTCAGCACGGCGGCCTTGCTGACCCCCTGCGCCACGGGCGCGGTGACCCCGATCCGCGGAATCCGCAAGATCGCATACGCCTGATCCCATCGCGGCGCCGCCGGCTTCGCCTGGTGCGGCTCCGTCCCGGCGGGCGGCTTGGTTGCCTCCCCCTTCTCGGCCCTGTCCGGCTGGGCGCCCGGACGTGTGTGGGGCGGCCCGTTCTGCCACTCCCGCTCCAGGGCCTGTACCTTCCGCTCGGCGCCTTCCCGGGCCTGCCGGTTGGTCCACCACAGCTGATGGACGACGAGCAGCAGCACACGGAGCCCGAGCGTCACGGCGATCTCGGCGCTCACCCACAGCGTCCGGGCGACTACCCCCAGCCGCGAGCCCGCCCGCCCTGCACCACCACCGGAACCCGCTCACGCACCACCAAACGGAACCCGCTCACGCACCCCGCCCTCCCCTCCGACCGGGGCACGATAGGCCCTCCCCCGTCAACCCACCAGGGCAACACCTGGCTGAACGGCTGAACCCGCGCGACCCCGCCGCCCGGGTTCAGCAGTACGGTGGTGCCCATGCCCTCCGAGACCACCGCCCACCACGCGTCCGAAGCCGAGCGCCTGGCGCGCCTCGCGGTGCAGTACCCCGAGGACAGCGAGCATCTGCTCCTGCAGGCCGCGGCCCACCGGGAACTGGCCGGCGACCGCGCCGGGGCCACCGCCGTCTACGACCGCCTCCTGGCCGCCTCGCCCAAGAACCCGCTCCTGATCAAGGCGCTCAAGGCGTCGAACCTCTGGGAGTACGGTCACGAGGCCGAGGCCCGCGCCATCATCGGCGGCATTCGCGCCGCCGCCCCGCGGAACCCCGCGCCCTGGGAGATCATCGCCGAGGCCCTGGAAGCCCATGACGAACTCCAGGCCGCCCACGACTGCTTCACGGCAGGCGCCACCCTCTTGATCGACGGCGACGAGATCCCGTACGGGGCAGGCCTTCTGCTGATCGGCCGCCACCGGGTGCGCCGCCTTCTCGGCAACCCGCACGACGACTGGGACACCCTCGCCAGCACCCTGCACTCAGGGCCGATCTCCCTGGACGAGCTGCACAATCCCAAGCGCCTGTGGGCCCTCGGCTCGGACGACCCGGCCGAACTCCGCGCCGAAATCGCCCGCCTCCGCGCCGAATTGGGCGATCGTCGCGCGGCGCTGTCCCGCCCCTTCCCGGTGGCGATGCTGCACTGGCCGGAGGCGGAGTTGGCGGAACTCCTCGCGGCCTACCCCTCCCTGGCCTCCGAGTACCCGTCCCACTCCCGGCACCTGGCCCGCATAGAGTCCTCGCTGCGGGACCTGGCCGCCACCGGGACTCAGAACCTGGGCATCGTCACTGCCACGGTCCCCTCGTACGAGGCCTTCGCGGCGGCCGAGCAGACCTCCCCGACCGACGCCGCCCTGCTCCCCGAATACGCCACCACCCTCGCCGCCCGCGGCCGCGCCACCCCGTGGCCTCCCCCGCGAAACGGCCCCTGCTGGTGCGGCTCGACCTACCCGTACAAGGACTGCCACGGCACCCCGGACGAGACCTGAGGACACTCATCGGTGTCTGAACGGCTACAGCCGTTGGACGACGAGCACAGACGTCAAGGGTTACCTCAGCTCACATTGGCAACATCAGCCCCAATGCGATGCCCGCGCTGAAGCACCCATGCCCCTCCGATCGAGGGCGAGTCCTCGGCCGTCAACCGGGCAAGATTGCGAGAGTTTGCCATGCGCTCTCACAGGCTCAGTGCCGTCCGCCGCGAGTCGGCAGAATGGGCATGTGGTGAGTTTGGAGACAACCCCCAAAGTTCGGGCTCGGATGAGCCGACAGCGGAGTCGCAACACAGAGGTGGAGCGGGCCCTGCGGCAGGCGCTTCATGCCTCCGGGCTCAGGTACCGGATTCACCAGCGACCGGTGAAGGGAGTACGGCGGGAAGCGGACATCGTGTTCGGTCCCGCACGCGTCGCGGTGTTCGTAGACGGCTGCTTTTGGCACGGATGCCCGCAGCACGCCACGTGGCCGAAGAACAACGCCGACTTCTGGCGTACGAAGATCGAGGGCAACCGCGCTCGCGATCTCGACACCGATGCGCGCTTGGCAGAGGCGGGGTGGCTCGCGGTACGCGTGTGGGAGCACGAAGACCCAATGGAAGCCGCCGCGAGAATCCACAGCTTGGTGACGAGCCGACGTGGCGGCAGAAGGGCCGGTTCCGGAGCGGCCTTGGAGACGGTCGATGGCGCGAATGACGCCGACCGTCCAAGCACGCTCTGACTTACTACGGGACGAGGAAGAAGCCTTCCCCGGACCCGCCCGGCCCACGAACGACCAAGGCTCGGCCCAGGAAGCAGTTGTTGTTTTCACAGCTGGTCTCGGGCAACAGCACGCATGCGCAGCAGGCTGCCAGGGTCATGTTGTCCGCGCCGCTGAACTCGGATTCCATGCGCAGAGGGTGGTTTGGGCACCAGGAGGCGCGCGCAAGGGAAGAGCGGAGAGTGCGGCCGAGGATGTCGCTCGCCGGATCACTGCCACAGTGGCGTCCAGACGATCATCCCTCGGGGGGTCTCCTGGCTCCAGGCGCTGGCACCCGGCTCCCGATCGCCCGGGCCCTGCGCCGGCTCGGCTGGGGCAGTGCTCCTCCGCTGGGCTTCGCGATCCCGGATTGCCGATCCAGACTTCGATTTCGTGTATCCGTGGCCATGTCCACAATAATGTGTAGGTGTTGTAATAGACGGCGTGCCGGTGTGGCCGCAGGTGCCTGTGTCGCTCACGGAGCAATCCGCGGAGGTGGTGGGGCCCTGCCGTCCATCCGGCGAACGAGGGCGGGGGACGGTCGACTCGATGACCGACGAATTCGACGACATGTACGACACGTTCAAGGCGATCTTGGACACGTTTACCCCCTCGGAGTCGGTCAAGCGGCTGGAGCGATTCGGCATCAGCCCGGACATCATCCAGCGAATTCGTGAGCGGCACGAGGAGCAGACCATCCGTATCAAGGAGCTGGAGGAACCTCACGCGGTAGTTCTGGGCAACCGCGACACCTGGTACACCGGTCCGCAGGCCAAGGACAAGTGCTGGCCCGCAATCATGGACCTGCTTCACAAGCATGGCTGGCCTCAGGAACCCGCGATCAGGGCCCTCGACGATTCCTCCACTCGCGTCGTCTCGCTGCTGAACCATCCCAAGGAGAAGGCTTTCTCCACGCGGGGCCTCGTCGTCGGCTACGTGCAATCCGGCAAGACGACCAACTTCACCTCGGTCATGGCCAAGGCGGCCGACCGCGGCTACAAGCTGTTCATTGTCTTGGCGGGCATCCACAACGGCCTTCGGCGCCAGACCCAGGCCCGACTGGTGCAGCAGCTCGTGGAGCCGAATCCCGCGATGTGGTCCCAGCTGACCGGCCTCGACAAGGACTTCACCCCGCAGGAGAACCCGGCCTCGTACTTCGGGAAGAGCAACAAGACGCACGTGCTGTGCGTGGTGAAGAAGAACGCCACGGTACTGCGCAAACTTGCCCAGTGGCTCGAAAAAGCGTCGGACTACCTCGAGGACTGCCCCGCACTGATCATCGATGACGAGGCCGACCAGGCCACCGTGGCCACGAAGTCGATCAACCCTCTGATCTTGAACATCATGAGCTGCCTGCCGAGGTCCGCCTACGTCGGGTACACGGCCTCGCCATTCGCCAACCTGTTGATCGACCCGAGTGCCGAGGACCTGTACCCCAAGGACTTCGTCGTCAATCTTCCCAAGCCCGAAGGACACTTCGGTACCGAGGTACTCTTCGGGCGCTACGCGCTCGACGGTGAGGACCCGGAGCGGGTCGACGACGGGTACGACATGATCCGGTCGATCCCCGACGACGACGTGCCTTGCGTGCGCCCCGAAACAAGGGCCGACATCGAAGGCTTTGAGCCTGTCATCACCGAGACTCTTCGTCGGGCAGTCGAGTACTTCTGGTTGGTCACGGCTGCTCGGCGCGTACGCGGTACCGGCAACCCGCACAGCACGATGCTGATCCACACCAGCGTCAACACCGCGGTGCACAACAGCTTCACGAGGCCCCTGGAGCATCTGCGAGAGAAGTCTGTGCAATCCCTGGCAGACGCCGCCTTCCTCACTCGACTACGTGACCTTTGGGAGCAGGAGACCGCCCAGGTCCCGGCCGAGGAGTTCGGTGAGACCAGGGTGGCGTTCGAGCGGTTGGTGCCCGAACTGCCACAAGTCCTCGACAGCTGTCGCGTCATCATGGACAACTCCAGCAGCGAGGCCCGACTCGACTACGAGAACGGTCCGGTCGTGGCCATCGCCGTGGGCGGCAACACCCTCTCGCGGGGATTGACGCTCGAGGGCCTATCGGTCAGCTACTTCGTCCGTGCCGTATCGGCGTACGACACGTTGCTACAGATGGGGCGTTGGTTCGGCTTCCGGAACGGCTACGCCGACCTGCCCCGGATCTGGATGACGGACGAGCTGGCCGCATGGTTCCGCCACCTGGCCACTGTCGAAACCGAGATGCGCCGCGACATCGACATCTACATGACCGAGGACGAAACTCCCCTTACCTTCGCCGTGCGCTTGCGCACGCACCCTGCCCTGCGCGTGACCGCAGCTGCGAAGATGCGCGACGCCGTCACGGCAGCCTCGTCCTACGGCGGCAAGCGGGTCCAGACCCACTACTTCCACACCAACGCCGACTGGCTGCGCGGGAACATCAACGCCGCACGCAATGTGGTCGCGGCTTCTGTCGCGAACGCGGTCAGGGTGGAGGAACGCCCGGAAGAGGGCCGATACATCTTCCGTGACGTGCCGCACGACCTTGTGACCGACTTCCTGTCGACCTATAAATTCCACGAGAAGTCACCCGAGAACGATGCGGACCTGATCCTCGGCTACATCCAGAAACGAGTCACCACGGCCGGCTCGCTGAGTCGGTGGAACGTCGCGATCGTGGGCAACCCCAAAGGCGACGACTTCACCTTCACCCCCGGTGTGACCGTCGGACGCAACGTCCGTGCCCGTCTTGCCGTCACCAATCCCGCACCGGACTTCGCCGACATCAAGACGTTGATGAGCCGTCGCGACGCCGCGGTGGACCTGGCCGGCGACACGGCGAAGCTGACCGAAAAGGGCATCATGGACAGGCGTCGCATCCAGCTCCCAGACACCGGCCTACTGGTCCTGTACCCGATCGACAAGGTGTCCGTGCCGAGCCCGTCGAAGAAGCTGCGTGCACCCCTGAACGCTGAGGAGCACGTTATCGGCGTCGGTCTCGTCTTCCCCGAGCCGCGGGATGGGGACAGCACAGTGGAGAAATACATCTCCGCCAACCTGGCCAACGTACGGATCGAGGATGAGGACTACAGCCTCCTCGACAGCGAAGACGCATGAACGATGACATCCTCCGCAGACTCGTCGAGGAGCGTTGGACCGCGCTCGAGGCCGAGCAGACCACGGGTGAACATCGCCTGCGGGTCTCGCAGCTGCCTGTCGTCGCTGACCACGGCCCGTTGGCGGTGGCGGTCGACCACGACGGGTACCGCCATTTCCTGGTGCCGACCCACGCGCACCGCAAAGTCCGCCCCGGTCCGGACGGGCCAGTCCTCCGGCTACGCAAGCGGGCGCTGGAGGACGATGAGACCTACCAGACCTATGCTGATCTAGCCTGCCTGCGCAACGACTTCAGCGATTTGTTCACGGAACTGTGCGTGGACGTGTTGGGCGCTGCCAAAGAGCTGCCCGAGAACCCTGTCAAGGCGCTCTACCGTGTGCTCGACCACTGGAAGGCGCTCTTCCGAACGCAGGGCACGCCACTGGGGCCCGAGCAGCTCGCCGGGTTGTTCGGCGAGTTGATAGTCCTCAACCGGCTTCTCGAGAAGGACTCGAGCGCGCACCGGCTCTGGCGCGGCCCCGAAGGGCACCGCCACGACTTCTCGGCCGGGACCACCTCCGTCGAGGTGAAAACGAGCGCTGCCGCCGAAGGTAGGAGGCCGCGGATCCACGGGCTCGACCAACTCGAGGCGCCGGACGGCGGGATGCTTTGTCTGGCGTGGCTCCGCCTGCAGCGCACCGCCGTAAGCGGTTCTGGTATCGCGTTCATGGAGTTGGTGGAGCAGACACTTCGGCTGTGTGACGACGAGACAGCCCTCCTCGAGCTGCTCGCAGGAGCCGGATACCGCGCCTCCGACACCGACCGCTATCACGATGTGCGCTTCGTGATCAGCGAGGAGAGGTGGTACCGGGTCGATCCCGGCTTCCCCGGGCTGACGGGCAAGGCACTCATCGCGGCCGGCGTGCCGGTGTCGGCACTGGACGTCGAGTACACCATCGACCTGTCCGGTGAGATTCCCGCACCGTTGACGCCAGGCGAGGTGTTCCAGGTGATCGACGGCATGATCCAGGAGGCCATGTGACGGAGCCCCGCTGGTTCTCCCAGCCCTATCCCCCGGAAGGCGCGAGCGCCGCCGAGGGCATCCGCAATCAGCTCGGACGCCCAGAACTCGATTTGCTCACGATCCTGGTGCGCGAGTCCGCCCAGAACAGCTGGGACGCCCGTCTCGTGTCGTCCTCTGCTCCGGTCGACTACCTCATCGACATGTGGACGGTCGGACCGGCCCACACCGCCGCGTGGCGGGAGCTTCTGCTCCACGGTGCACCCGCCCGCGCGGAGAACTTCCCGCTTCGCGAGACCCTCAGACGCGGCTCGGTGCGAGTCCTGGCGGTCTCCGACCGCAACACCCGCGGACTCGGAGGACCCACGCGTGCTGACGACGCCGTGGGCCCCGAGCGCGACTTCGTCTCATTCATCCGAAACATCGGCGAACCGCGCGACACCGCGCTGGGCGGTGGCACATACGGCTTCGGCAAAGGCATCTTCTACCTGTTGTCCAGGTCCGGAACCGTGGTGGTGCACTCCCGCTGCCGCACCTCTCGGGGAGGCTACGAGACGCGGCTCATCGGCTGCACACTCTGGAAGAGCTACGTGGCCGCCGACACGCACGGGGACCGTCGCTACACAGGTCGGCACTGGTGGGGCGACACCTCGGGGGAGGTCGTCGAACCCCTGGTCGGTCAGGAGGCGGAGGCCACGGCTCAGCGGCTGGGTCTCAGCCCCTTCGGTCCCCAGGAGACCGGGACGACCGTCGTCGTCATTGACCCGCACTTGGACGAGCTCCAGCCGTCCGAGGCGGCCGACTACATGGCCGAGACCATCGCCTGGCACCTCTGGCCAAAGATGATCTCCAGTGGCGGCAAGCCACCCGCCATGAGATTCTCCGTCACCTGTGACGGCGTCCCACACCCCGTGCCGGATCCACGGGAGATCCGCCCTCTCAACATGTTCGTCGCCGCCTACGAGACGATGACCGGTCCGGACGGCAGCGACCTGGAGTGCAGGAAGCCCAAGCGACATCTGGGGCGCCTCGGACTGGTGAAGCGGATCATGCCGCCGCTGGAGCCAACCCGTGCATCCCGCATGCTCGACATCGAGGACCTCGTCCATCACGTCTGTCTGATGCGCCCCGCAGAGCTCGTGGTCACCTACCATCCCGGACCGAAGCCCCCGAGCGCCAATCAGGGTTACGTAGGGGTCTTCCGAGCCGACGAGGCCATGGACGAGATCTACGCGAAGGCCGAACCACCCACGCACGACGCCTGGAACCCACAGTCGCTCGAAAGACCCGAGAGCACCTTCGTGCAGACGACGTTCCGGCGCATCACCGAGTCTCTGGACGGTCTCCTCTCCCTCGGCGGCGTCGCCCGGCCCGGCGCGAGCAACGTCGCGCTGGGCGCGGCCAGCTCGCTCTTCTCCGGGTTGATGGGGGGTGGAGCCTGGGGGATCGGCGGAGCCACCGCCTACTCCAAGCCCGGCAGTACTGCCACACGCGCCTCGAAGCCGGATGACATGGAGGAGAGCACGACCCTTTCGGCCTCGGGCCGTCCCGTTCCGAACGCGGCACCGTCCGGTACGGGACGACCCGCCGCCAACGGATCAGCCGGTCAAGGCGGTTTCGGCGCCGAGCGGCAGTCGTTCACCGACGGGCCGGACAAGGGTGGAACCGGCACGCTGCGCCGTCGTCCGCGGGTACAGTACGTCGGCGATCCCTACTACGACGATCGCGGCGATGCCTCCGTGCTCGTCCAGGAGTTCCGGCTGCCCATGCCGGGACCGCAGCGGGTCCGGATTGATCTGGCCGTCACACTCCCCGGTTCCGGCGGCCGGGAGACGGATCCGCCGCTCGGGGCGGCTATGCCCGTGCTCATCGGTTGGGAGGACGGCGACGGTCTCCTGTACGCCTCCGAGGCATGCGTGATCGACGGCGGCGAGGCGGTCTGGCGCGCTGTCGTGCGTCCGGCCCCGGACACCATGACCGAGATCGGCATCAAGGTCGAGGCGGTGAAGACCTCGTGACTCGGCGCGTTCTTCCGTATCGCATCCCGTCCGAGGACGTCGTTGCCGCCGAAGCATGGTTGCTGGTGACCGAGGACGGCGAGGTCGCCATGCCCGAGGCGTTGCCCGACTGGGACTACCAGATGGACCTGCATCTATGCAGAACCGTCCGGGTCGACCTGGATCTGGCGCGTTCGCAGTCGGGCCTTCCGGCCGATGCGGCGCTCATGCTCGCGGCCGTGTGGACAGCCACCGGGTCCAACCTCAGCGGGCCGGCGCAACATGTGCGCTTGACCGACGGTGGTAAAAGCACGGTGGAGTTCGATGTCCGGATGCGCGGTGCCGATCTGGGCGGTCTGCTCCTCCTCGACACCGCCCTCGTCCTGGCCGAGCGCCGGAGCGACGCCCGGCCCTCCTCGCCTCGCAGGGCCGGCTCTGTGCTGTGGAGCGATCGAGAGTCGCTGCGTCTCCAGGGTGACGCGCCCCAGTTCCCCATGGCCGTGATCGACTTCGCCCGAACGTCCTTCCCCGACGAAGCAGCCTGGCACTTGCAGATCAGTGGTGGCCTGGATAGCGCCACCATGGGGTCCCTGCTCCTGCTCGTCAACGAACGGAACACGGTCACCGCCACCGCATTCGAGAATGCAGGCAGGCCCCGCCAGGTCGATCGGATCGTGCTCTCCGCGGTGTACGCGGACGCCGCTCGGGTCATGATCGAGCACGCCCTCAGCGTCAACGACTTCGCCGAAGACGCCGGCTTCCCCGACGGCTCGCTGGGCGCCACCCTGCTGAGTCTCTTCGACCAGCTCTTTCCGGGACAGTCGATATCCGACGTCCGTCTGCGTCAACGACAGTCACCCGCTTTGTTCGCTTCGGATCTACAGGCGGCGGTCAAGATCTTCGAGGTGTCATGATGAGCTTCCTCTACCCCCGGTTGCTCGCCGAACAGGCCAGACCACTCTTCGAGGAGTACCGGCACCTGACGATCGCCGAGCTGGCCGGTCGAGTAGCCATCTCTCACGAGTCGGCGGTGTACGTGGCCACCGGTGGTGACCGGGTCTCTGCTGATCAACTCCAAGAACTGCGTGCAGGTGTCGTCGACCTCGCCAAGCGTGCGGGGTTCCCCGACGACTCCGACCGCGCGCGCAATGCTGACTTCGACCTCCAGCTTGCCGCTCTGCTGCACGCTGAGATGGGCATGGTGCCTGCCGAGGCCGCCTCACGGGACGTCTGGGTCTTCCTCGCGCTCGTCCTGCTACCGGACGTCGCCTTCTGGCGCTACCCCCAGCCGCCCAAGGATCGTGTTCTCGGCACGGACCTCACTCGGCACGTCTTCGGGCGGCTGTGGTGGCGGGCCCAACTCGTGCGCACCTACGACGACCCAGAGCCCTACGGCGCCCTCAAGATCCTCGGTGAGGCCGCGTTCGACCAGATCTACGCACGCCGTGCCGCGCTCGGCGGAAGCCCTCACATGGTCCGGGCCATCCTCCGTGTCTGGAAAGACCTCGACCTGACCGGCCTCAACGAACGCGAAACTCTCCGCGACTTTCTCAAGAGGCTGCTCCGGCTCGCCCCTTTCGTGCTCTTCGACGGTATCGAAGAGGGTGCCCTGGACCGCGAACTGCGCACAGTCGCCCAGGAGACCACCGATGCCCAACGCCTTGCGTCCACGCCCACCGGGGACAAAACCGGGCAGAACGCGTCCCGCAGTACTGTCGCCGGAGAATCCTCCGCGACCGCGTCGCCGGAGGAGAAACCACTGGCGCCTCAGGCCACTCCGATAGCGTCGGTCGATTCCCGTCGCTTCCGCTCCGTCGAGATCTGCGCCGGAGCCGGAGCCCAGGCTCTTGGGCTCGAGCGCGCCGGGTTCGACCCGGTACTCCTCATCGACAGCAAAGCCGACGCCTGCTTCACGATCGACCTCAACCGGCCCGCGTGGAATGTGGTTTGCATGGACGTCGTGCATTTCCATCCGAGCATGCGCCCGGAGACGCTGGGCGTCGATCTCGTCAGTGGTGGACTCCCACGCGTGAAATCCATGGCTACCATCGGGCGTGCCGAGGACACGGAAGAGCGCGGAGTCCTCAGGGCCGCTATCGAGCTGGCACGCGCCATCAGGCCGAAAGCCCTGCTCCTGGAGAACGTCCCGGATCTGGTCGATAGCCCGGCATTCGACGCAGACCGCTCGCGGATCGAAGCCGAGCTCCGGGAAGCGGACTACCGCTCGAGTTGGAGAGTCCTCAATGCCGCGGACTTCGGCGTGCCTCAGGACCGCAGGAGCGGTTTTCTGGTCGCCCTGCAAGACCCTTACTTCTCCCGTTTCCTCTGGCCCGAGCCGGACGAGCTGCCGCCTCCGACCGTCGGCCAGATGCTCGGTCCCTCCATGTCCACACGTGGTTGGCCCGGTGCAGAACGCTGGATCAGGGGCGCCGACCGCATCGCGCCCGCACTTGTCGGAGGCTCCGACCGGCGTGGCGGAGCCGACCTCGGTCCGACTGGCAGCAAGAAGGCGTGGGCCGCGCTTGGCGTGAACGGGAACAGTCTCGGCGACGCCCCCCCGGACGCGAGCTTCCCCGCGGACGGCCAGCCCAAGCTGACCGTGGATCAGGCTGCCCTGATCCAGGCGATCCCCGAGGATTGGCGCTTCTTCGGTGGCAAGACGTCCAGGTACCGCCAGATCGGCCATGCGATGCCTCCGCTTCTCGCGACCGCAGTCGGACGCGCCATCGCAGCCGCCCTGCGAAGCTAAGATCAGCCCATGCACGCACCCCGTCCCCTCGACCCCGAGCCCATCACAGTCGTCGATCTGTTCTCAGGCTGCGGTGGTTTCACTCAGGGATTTCACGAGTTCCGCCCCGAGGGGGCACAGGACGGCGGCCCCGTCTTCCACAGCATCGCGGCAGTCGAGCACAACCCCGCTGCGGCAGCCACGTACGCCGCGAACTTCGGAAGCGGTCGGCCGGACAAGAGCCTGCCGTCGACCCGCGTCCACTTCGGCGACATTGAGGAGTGGGAACCGACGTCGGACACCCTCCGCGCGGACGTGGTGGTCGGAGGACCTCCCTGCCAGGGCTTCTCGGCCTTGAACCGTGCCAAGAAGGGCAGCGAACGTAACCGCCTGTGGGAGGAATACGTCCGAATTGTTGGTGAGATTCGTCCCAAGGTCTTCGTTATCGAGAACGTCGACCGTTTCCTCAAGTCCGACGAGTTCCGCAACCTGCTCAGCCAGGTGGAAGCGGGCGGTCTGCTGACTGAATACCGGCTCGTGGATCCTCCCGGTCACGAACCGACCGACATAGAAGAGAAGAAGAACAAGCGCTACCTTCTCAATGCTGCCGACTACGGTGCAGTCCAAGCGCGTCGACGAGCCATCGTCATCGGCGTACGCCGTGATATCGAAAACGGTCGTACATTGGCGTACCCTGCGGCGACGCACACGCGTCCCCCCAAACCCAGCACCCGCAACTCCGCTCGGACACCGGACGGCATCGACGGAGGATTCTCGTACTGGCAAACTGTCGACAGGGTGTTTGATGAGTCCTCCATCAAGCCTCGAGGCACCGAACTGCCGGACACCAAGGAGTACATCGCTGAGGTCGACGCCGTTGTCCCCGGTATTTTCACGACCCACGATCTTCACTTCGGCCGAAATCCGAAGCCACTCTCGAGGGCCCGCTATGAGGCCATCCCCCCGGGCGGGAACCGCAAGGACCTGCGCGGCAAGTGGTACACGGTTGACGAATGCGGCGAGATTCAGATATTTGATAGACTAGGCTCTTCGGGCGTAACGACATCGATCGGATATCTCTCAACCGAGAGCTGGGACAATCACAACACCGGTACAGGCGATGTCATGGGCCGGCTTCGCCTGGGCGAGCCCTCGGTCACCATCCGAACCGAGTTCTACAAGCCCGAGAAGGGCCGCTACCTCCACCCGACAGCCCCCCGTCCAATCACCCACTACGAGGCCGCCCGCATCCAGGGTTTCCCCCTCGGCTTTCGCTGGTGCGGCTCGAAGACCGACATCGCCACACAAATCGGCAATGCTGTGCCCATCCCACTCGGCACGGCCATTGCCTCGGCGATCCACGCCTATTTGCGCGACTGAGACCGGTCCTATGCGGTCGGCCGGACGAGCCGCTTGTAGCAGCAGATGGCTGCGGCGAGGTCGAGGAATGCCAGGTAGTTGCGGGGCGGGATCATTGAAGCTGCTACGACGCCGACAGTCCGATGACCGCCGTCATCGCTAATGCATGGCATCCTCAGGCAACCTGCCAGTCCGCCTCATAGTGCATCTGTGCTCGGTCCAGGAGGCCGTCCGGATCCCCGCCCTGGGAGGCGTGCCAATGCAGCAGATCTGCGATCAGGCTGGTGGCGGACTCTTCAAGCGCATTGAACTTCCGGAAGTGACTCACCGCAGGGAGCCCCGTATTGCGGCTGTAGGCATCCAGGAGAGCCGTGGCGCGCTGGATACGTTCGCAGGCCGCGTCACGCTCCAGTGAGAGCTCACACCACACGGCCTTGCCCGTCGCTGTAAGGACTGTGCCCCAGTCTGCCGACATACCGGCCAGGAGGTGCAGGCCACGGCCGCACTCCTCGTCACAGTCAGGGTGCAGCTTTGCGGGCAACACGTGGCTCTTGTCGTGAAGTTCAATCCTCAGCCGGTCATGCGCAGGCTCCAGAACCAACGTGGCGGAGGTGCCTTCGCCCACGTGCTTGATGACGTTCGATGCCAGTTCGGTGATCACGAGTTCAGACTCTTGAGCAAGTGCAGGCAGGCCCCAGAGCCCGAGCTGCGTTCTGACGATCCGCCTGAGCCCTGACAGCTGGGCCGGCTCCGCCTCGAAGGGCAGCACGCAGCGGAGTCGAGGTTCGGTGCCAGCTACGCCGTAGTGGTTCATGGCCACACTCCTTCCCGCGCCACGACACCCCCGCAAGTCGTATACGCACGACTGCACTGCGTAGCGCTTCGACTGCAGTATGGCATTGAGAAGTCTCGCCATGTAACTTCTCACAGAACTTGGTCCGGTGAACCTGTTGGTGCATCAAGTTCACTGCCACATAGCCTGATTACGCGTGGCGCCGGAGTAGCCGACGCAGAGGGGAGGCAGCCGTCATGCCAGCAAGGGCCACAACACGCCGTCGTCAGCTCGGGGCGATGATGCGCAAGCTGCGGGCTCGCAAGGGCATGACGCTTGAAGAAGCCGGACAGCTCGTCGGCGTATCCAAGGCGACCGTGAGCCGGTACGAGACCCAGGAAGGGCCTGTGAAGTGGCTCGTCGTGGACGCTCTGTGCCGCGAGTACGGCGCAACCGAATCTGAACGCAAAGCCGTCGTCGCCCTGGCCAAGGACGCCAAGCAGCAAGGCTGGTGGAACTCCTTCGCCGACTCCATCCCGGAGAGCATGAACCTCCTTCTCACGCTGGAGGACGAAGCCGTACGGGAGGACCACTTCGCGTGCCTCTACGTCCCTGGACTGCTGCAGACGCGCAGCTACACGGAGGCGGTGCAGCATGCCTCCGAGATGCGCATGCCGCCGGTGGAAGTCGAACGGCGCGTGGATATC